>NZ_JBFUMH010000091.1:0-21189 GCF_054049475.1 Microvirga sp. P5_D2
CTACAATCTCACTCGGGTGCTGAACATCCTGGGTATTCAGCCGCTGATGGCCGCCCTCAGGACTTAGGGGCGGGTTCTGCCCGCGTCATCACGCCTGTGACACGCCGGATCCTCGCTTCAGAGGCGATGGGAGCTTCATTCCATCGACGATAAGCCAATCCGCGCTCGCCCATGATGGTGAAGGGCCTTGGAGCGGGGAAAGCCGCAATCCGTCTTTTGCGAAAGCGTTTTGACACGACCAAGACCCGATACGGACGTTTGTTCGTGGTGGCTGCTCTCTGATCACGCTTTAGATCTACCTGCCTTGGCATAATTTCGTGAGCTGTGGTCTCTTGTCCATTGAGGAAGTATGCTCATGTCCAAGTGGTGGGTGAATTCTCAGTGAGGAGGCATTTTCCTATGTCCGGCCATGCAATCCACATCAAGGTCGACGGGAGGACCTATTCCGGGACCTACAAGGTCGACCGCAAGATGCTGACCGTGACAACAACTTACGGCAGGAAGTCCGCCGAGATTGCCCCTAGGGTGGCGCACGAGACCCTAGCACACCAGCTCCTGCAGGAACTGGTGCAGCAGGAAAAGTCACGCAAAGGCGCGACGCTCTGATAAAAGGTGGTGCCCTCCTTGCACCGCATCGTTCGGCACGGCGGCGCATGTCACTGTGACAAACCGTCGATCATGAGGGCGAGATCCTGGATGTCTTCATCCAACCCAGGCGGGACAAAGCTTTCACATGTGCGGGGGCTGCGGCCTGAGGCATCTGCGAATTATTCCTGTCCCAGATCCAAAGGCTGAGACGATAGATCATGCCGGTCGATCTTCATCGACGCGGTTACGGTGACGACCCGCTGGTCGTGCTTATCGCGCACCTCGATGACGACATCGCTGAAATCCCCCCTTGTCAGCCGGTCGGTGCCAATCTCAGCCGCCGAGCGAGCCGCCCCTCGGATGGCAACGTCCAAGCTGTCGAACTCGGCGCCCTCGTCATCACGCAAGAGGTCCGTGCCAGTCTGGACATCGAAATAGTAGAGAGCCACACTTATCTCCCTCTCCCAAGACATGACGCCTGACCAGCAGGAGGGTTTCTGGACTGTGACTAAAAGCCTCCCAGGTCCCGGGATCCGCTACCGCGATGGGGCTGGCGGATACGTGCCAGGTAGCAGGCGTTGGTAGACCCGGCGGATTTTGCCGTAGCATTCGCATGTCGTCTCCTCGAGCCCCGCTCGGTCGAGGACGGTAATGCTGCCGCGACTCTGCTGGATCAGGCCCGCTGTCTGCAGCGTGCGGGTCACGACGCTGACGGTGGAGCGCTGGACCCCGAGCATCTCGGCCAGGAACTCATGCGTGAGCGGCAGGGTATCCCCATCCGCCCGGTCGTGCATACTCAGGATCCACCGGCAGCAGCGGGCCTCGACCGGATGCAGGGCATTGCACGAGACCGTCTGGAAAGTCTGGGCCAGAAAGGCTTCGCCATAGAGCAGGATCAAGAGCCGGAGCTTGGGACGAGTATCCCGCACCTCGTTCAGGCGCTCGAAGGCAATCCGCGAGGCGGTGCCGGCCATCTGCACGACATAACGGCCGAAGGCCTCCCGCGTCACCAGGGCACTGAGCAAGCCCGCGACCCCCTCGCGCCCGAACACCGCAACCTCGTTGATGGCGCCATCCTCCATGACGTTCACAAGCGAGATGATCGCGTTATGGGGAAAGTAGGCATGGCCGATCAGCTCGCCAGCGTCATAGAGGATCTGACCGCGCTTCAGCTCGACGAGGTCGAGATGCGGCTCAAGAGCCGCAAAGTCCTCAGGCTCGAGAATGGCCAAGAGCCGGTTGGTGCAATGACTGGCGATCAGACCCTGAGGCATGGCACGGGTTCCGCCTACAACGCTACAACGCGGATGAGGGGGGATCGTCTCAGCGTAGCCGGTCCATATACGGCCTACTACGAAATTCGACCCCAATGATCCGGAATGTCTGAAAATGGCACGAGCCTGACCTTAGCCGTACTTCCGCACTGCTGGGATGAGCGGACCTTCGCACCAACAACCGCTACTACTCAGTTTGACCCAATGTATGGACCGGCCGTGCGTCGCAAGGGAATTCGGGAATGGCGAGGTTGGTCTTGCGCTAATGTATCCGGCCCTTGGGGAGCAAAACTCCTGGCCATCATGGATATCCGCGCACATTGGTTCTCATTAGCGGATCGGCCCTTTATGGCCCTTTGGGTCACCAGAGCCCCAATGTGACGGCGCGACCGTTCTCCATCTCCTCATTCTCTCGCAGACCTCGGCAAGCTCAGAGCGACGACTGATGCGGACAGAGGCTTTCAGCCTCAGCCTGCCACAGCCGCTGCTCGTGGTTCATAGACGCGGTTCTGGCTCAGCACACTCCACGCGATGCGCGCCAGCTTGTTGGCCAGAGCTGCCGCCAGGACATTGTGGTGCAGGCGCATCGAGGCGGCGGCCAGCCACTCTCCAAAACCGTGTTGGCGCCACTTTGCTGGCCAGAGCAGCAGCACGCGAGCGGCCTGAACCAGGAGCGAGCGCAGGTAGCTGTTGCCGCGCTTCGACAGCCGGCCCAGCACAGTTCTATCTCCGGTGGAGATCTGGCGTGGCACCAGGCCAAGCCAGGCCCCAAAGTCTCGTCCCCGGCCGAAGGCGGCTCCGTTGCCGATACTGGCCACCATGGCACTGGCGATGATCGGCCCAACACCTGGCACGCTCATCAGACGCTGGCAGGCCTCGTCCTGCGCCACGAGAGCTTCAATCTCGCCTGTCACCGCCTCGATGCGCTCGTCGAGATGATGCCAGTCCTGCGTCAGCCCCTCGATCATGTGCGTCATGCGTGGTGTGAGGACATCGGTGCGCTGAGCGAGAATGTCCGGCAGGGCCTGCCGCAGGGAACGCAGCCTCTGGCGCACCGCAATCCCGCGCTCGAGCAGGAATGCCCGGATCTGGTTGACTACCGCCGTACGGTCACTCACCAGCCGCGACCTAACGCGATGAAGCGCTTGCAGGTCGAGTTGCTCGACTGTCTTGGTCGGAACGAACCGCATGGTGGGGCGGAGCACGGCTTCAGCAATGGCCTCAGCATCGCGGAAGTCGTTCGTATGATGGTTTCGTCAAGTCATCTTCGGATCCTCAGTCGTGTTCGACGTCCAGGGCGCGCTTGCATCAGGTCAGGCGCTTGGCGCCATCCACTCGTATCCGGTCAGCAAAGCCGACCCAGGTGCCTCATGCACGGCGTGCAAGCTGCAGGCGGGCGGGATCCAACTCTTTGGTTCGGGTCTTGAGCCCCAACGACTTCACGATCACACGTCCACCCCGGACGTCACGGAGCCGTCGCTCCGGGACGATCTTGTCCAATCTCGGTCAGGTCTGTGCGGCTCGGATCCTGGCTCCCGCTGGCACAAGACCGGTGGTGGCGTAACGCCACAACGCAATCAGCAGCTTTCTGGCAACCGCAACGATGGTGATGCGTCGGCTCCGTTTGCTGTTGCCTGTCGTGCGCGCCAGGAACCAGGCGGTGACGTCGCTTGTCGTCTGGAACCGAACCCAGCGCCACGCCAGCTGGATCAGGCGCGCGCGAACGATCGCATTCCCCGCCTTGCTGATGCCCTGCTCGTGCCGGAGGCGGCCACTGCTGTACGGACACGGTGTCAGTCCTGCGAAGGCTGCGAGGCTGCGGCGATCCCGAAAGTCACGACACAGTCCTCACGAGCAAGCACCACGGCTGTCTCACGGCCAACGCAGGTGAGCTTCTCCAGCATGGTCACGGCATCCGAGGCTGCGGGCTCGGATCGAGCCGGCGCCCCCTTGCTCTCCGATGAGGCCAGGAACACCGGTTCTGCCATGGCCTGCTCAACCTCCTCAATGTGCTGCAGCACGAGTTCGAGCCGCGACAACTCCCGTTCGACCTCAGCTCGGCACCGCGCCGGCAGAGGCCCTCCGCAGCTCGTTTGCAAGACAGCCAGTGCTTCGCGTCGGTCACGCCGGAGCGGCTGGTAGGTTCGGACGCCATGCAGCGCCAGCAGGCCTTTGATCCGATTGGCGTGGGCCACCCGTTCTTTGACCAGTCGCGCCAACTCACGATGAGGCCTGCGCGCATCCTCCTCCTGGATGCTCGGGATCCGGACGAAGGAGCACGCGTGCCGGTCCCCACGACGCCAGGCCTGCAGCGCCCGCAAGAGGCATTCCGCGTCGACCCGATCGGTTTTGACGCGGCGCGCCCGGCGGTCGACCTTGAGGCTGGCCGGATCCATCACCCGGCAGACGATTCCGCTCTGAGCGAGACGGCGCTGCAACCAGAACCCGTCATAGCCCGCCTCGAAGACGCATTCGATCTCGACGGCAGCCCCCAATTGGTCTTCGGCGCTACGCCGGATCTGCTCGATTGTCTCGATGAGCGTATCTGCCTCACCCCCGCCGACACGCCGCCGTGACACCTTACCGGTGACAGGCTCGTGGATCGCCAGGAGCCACGTTGCCTTGCTCAGCTCAATTGCCACTAGAACTGCCGCTACTCTCAAGTCCTGAGTTTGATCCATGGCCGCCTCCTAAGTCAGCACCGACGCCGCCTTGACCATCATGGTATCTCTTGTGGCTTTTGCGGAAGGGGATCACGAACTGCGCGGGGATCAGCTTCACATCATGGCCGAGCGCCAGCAACTGGCGGCTGAGATGGTGCGCTCCGACGCAGGCTTCCATGCCGATCAGGCAGGAGGGCATGTTGGCAAGGCGTTGCTCCACCTGCCCGCGTGAAAGCTTCTGGCGCAGGACAATGGCGCCGCGGGCATCCAGTCCAACCAAGTGAAAGCTGTTCTTGCCGATGTCGATCCCTAAAGTGGCAACGTGCTGAAGCGGAGCATTAGGCATGGCTCAAGTCCTCGTGCTGGGCGCCCCTCATGAAGGGTGCGCCGGTAAGCACGGCCGGYCCATCCCATTAGCGGAAATTCAGCCAGTGCGGGCTCAACGATTGTCACAGGTCAGCATTACCGGCCAGAACATTCGTGTCGACGGGGGCAGTATGAGCCTGATGAGGAAGTAGGATCCGGTTTTACCCGCACGTTACTGCCAGGCGGGTTCTACATAGGGGATCCCATGACCGCGAGCGTCCGTATGGAGCTTTGGCAGAGGGTACCTCCAGGTCCGCAAAGATCATAAAGCCCAGCTCTAGCAATCACATTCTTCCCAAACTAAGAACGCCCCATTCGATGGAAGCGGGTGTCAGCCACGACACCCGCTCTTTGCCGCCTTTTATGAACCAGCGTGCCTCAGCCTGTGTCCTTGTTCAAACGTCTCATCCCCGATCTCACTCACATCAGCCGTGTCGAGCAGCTTCGCGTCTGTGCTGGCATCATGTTCGGCATTGTACTCCTGGGCCTTGCAGGGATGGGATCCCGAGATTTGATAGAAGGATTGCCACTGCTGACCGCCCCCTTGGGAGCATCCGCCATCCTCGTGTTTGCCCTGCCAAGCAGCCCCTTGGCGCAGCCATGGTCGATCCTTGGCGGGAACATGATCTCAGCAGCCATCGGGGTAGCCTGCGTCCGCTGTGTGCCAGGGGAACTCCTGCCTGCGGCCATGGCCGGGACACTCTCGGTGGCTATGATGTTTGCCTTGCGATGCCTTCATCCGCCCAGTGGCGCTTTGGCTCTCATCGCAGTTCTAGGCGGCCCAGCCGTCAAGGCAGCGGGATTTGGGTTTGTGATCTGGCCTGTTGCGACTGGCTCACTGGCTCTGCTCGTGGTGGCCCTGATCTTCAACAACCTGACCGGAAAGCGCTATCCACACCTGTCCAAACCTGCTCCAGTAAACCGCCACAAAACTGCTGACCCCGCGCCCATGGAGAGGATTGGGGTCACAGCCAGCGACTTCGATATCGTTCTCGACCAATTCGACCAAATGATCGACATCGACCGTGACAGCCTGGAAGATCTGTTTCGACGTGTGGAAATGCAGGCCTTCAATCGGCGCTTTGATGGGATGACCTGCGCTGAAATCATGTCGCGGGATGTAGCAATGGTCACTCCAGAGACGAGCTTGCGTGACGCCTGGAGACTCTTCYAGCGGCACCACATCAAAGCCTTGCCTGTTGTCTCCGGTGATCGGAATGTGATTGGCATCATGACGCAAACAGACCTCATCAAGCACAGCGACTGGGATATGCGCACCGGGCTTGAGATGAGTGTTCCCCAGATTGCCCGGCGGGTGATCCGGCTGGACCGCAAGGTCGCAGAGATCATGTCGTCGCCTGTTCAGACGGCGCGCCAGGAGACCGCCGTCGCTGAGTTGGTTCCCCGCATGGCCAATGCCGGGCTGCATCAGGTCCCGATTGTTGACTTGGATAATCGGCTTGTCGGCATCGTCACACAATCGGATCTCGTGGCGGCCCTGTTCCGCGGACGCGGGATCATTCAGGCAGAGTCTCGGCCACGTGAACGAGTACCCATATCAGTTGTGCGATAAAGCCTCGCCCAAGAGCGCAACAGGGTAGTCTTTTCCGATCCGTCCGCGGCAAACAGGCGATGCGTAAGGTCTGGATTTGGCACTGGGCTGACCTTATCCGGAGTTCTGCATTGGCGGTGTGAGCGGACCTTCATTTGGTTCGCTCTACGCTACTCTTTGACCCAGCGTGTGTAAAAACGCGAACAGGTCCGATCCCGGCGAACTATCTGTACAATTTCGGCCCTATACGCCGAGGAATCTCCGGTTAGCACGGCCTCGCAAGACATAAAATTGCTCAAGCGAACGACACGTCAGCGTTTTTACACAGCCAAGACCCATAGCTGACCCTAGTGATCTCACGAAAAAGCTCGGCGTGATTCAGTCGGTTCTTTCAAAACCTTACTCAGGAAGTGATCTCGTGCGGCTGGTTTGCATTTGTTGAACAACCAGCAAAGCAACCTGTCGAAAGGATCGAATGGCGGGTGTGTCCTTGCCACGTTGCCATCCGAGCGCAACATGGACTGGTTCCGGCTCATCCAATATCTGCAGGAAGCGGACACCTCTCGGACGGAGGTTTTTAGCGGTTTCCGGCACAACGGCGATCCCAATGCCGGCCCCAACCAGGCCTACGATCGTATGAATTTGTGTTGCGTGTTGAACGATTTTCAGAGTGAGGCCGTTTTTCTCGCACATCGCCGTGATGCGTGAGTGAAACAGCGGGCTTTCTCGCTTCGAGAACATTACCATCGGCTCCTCAGCGAGCGATTTCATGTTGACGGCATCGAGTTTTGCCAGCCGATGCTTGTCGGGCACAGCGAGTAGAAACGGGTCCTCCATGATCGCTTGAACTTCGATCCCTTGTGGTGCGGGCTGTGGCCGCAGAAGCCCAATGTCGATCAGACCTCGGCTCAACGCGTCATGCTGTTCGGCGATGCTCATCTCACGCAATTCGAGTTCGATATCGGGATAGAGATGCCGAAACCGCTCGACGATCGCTGGGAGGAGACCGTAGGTCGACGAGTGAATGAAGCCGACGACCAGATGGCCGTACTCACCTTTGCTGACCCGTCTGGCGTCGACGACGGCCTTGCTCACCTCTTCCAAAATCTGGCTCGTGCGATCCAAGAAGAGGGCGCCCGCCGGAGTCAGCTCGACGGTGCGCTGGGTTCTCTTCAGCAGCAAAGCGCCGATCTCGTCCTCAAGCTGCTGAATCTGCCGTGATAGCGCGGGTTGAGCGATGCGCAGGCGCGCCGAAGCTCGGCCGAAATGCAATTCCTCAGCCACGGCTTGGAAATATCGCAGTTGCCTGATTTCGATCATGATTCATGCCGGAACGGTATCAATCGGACACCCACTCTATATTGGACATTATGGGTCATTGGAAAGAAGTATCTCCCACAAGATCGGAGGCATGCTCCGGCGTGCCATGGGAGAGAACGAATGATACCGGGTTTCAGAATCGTGAACGGTGGGCAGCGTCCCTCGGAAGAGATGCTAACCGCATTTAAAAGCATTCCGTCGGCTATTATCAGCGACAACATGAACCGTCTCTTTGCTGGCGGGCCGGAACTGCGGCCCGTGCATCGGCGCGGCACGCTCTGCGGCGTCGCCCTGACCGTGCGCACGCGTCCCGGCGACAACCTCATGGTTCATAAAGCTCTGGATATTGCTCAGCCCGGCGATGTCATCGTTGTCGACGCGGGTGGGGATACGACCAACGCGATCATCGGCGAGATCATGTGGTCCTATGCCAAGAGCCGTGGGCTCGCCGGTTTCGTGATCGATGGATCCGTGCGGGATACGGCGGTTCTCGCCGACGGAGATCTGCCAGTCTATGCACGGGGCGCCACACACCGCGGTCCTTACAAGGATGGTCCGGGCGAGATTGGGGTTCCGGTGTCGGTTGGTGGAATGACCGTTTCATCCGGTGACATTATTGTCGGTGATGAAGACGGCGTTCTCGCGATCCCGCAGGCCGAGGCTCGGACCATTCTCGAAATGGCTCAGGCGCAGCAGGCTCGTGAGGGTGAAATTCTTCGCTCCATCGCAGACGGAACGGTCGATCGTTCTTGGGTCGATCAGACTCTTGCCGCGAAGGGCCTGAGGCTATGAGCGTGCTCGTGCCTCATGATCGCCTGACCGAATTCTGTAGCACCGTATTCCAGCGCGCCGAGGTTCCTGAAGCCGTTGCATCGGTCGTGGCGGAAAGCCTGGTCTATGCGGATTTGCGAGGTGTGGAGTCCCATGGCGTCGTCCGCACCGAAATCTATCTGCGCCGGGTCGCCGAAGGCATGACTAATCCGCATGCCGCTGTCCGGCTCGATCGCGACGGCGGATCGACCGCCTTGGTGGACGGAGGCAACAATTTCGGCGCCTACGTCGGAGCAAAGGCGCTCGACCACGCCCTCGAGAGAGCGAAGAAGCATGGCGTCTGCGCTCTCGGCGTGAAGCGGTCCAACCACTTCGGTACCGGCGCCTTCTACGCGCAGCGGGCGGTCGAAAATGGACTGGCCCTCATCGTGCTCTCGAACGCATCCCAAACCATGCCGCCTACCGGCGGAGTCAGACCTTTCCTAGGGACCAACCCGATTGCTTTCGGGTTCCCGACTGGCCGCGAGGTTCCGTTCATTCTGGATATGGCGACGAGCCTCGTGGCGCGCGGAAAAATCATCGTCGCCGCAAAGCGAGGTGAATCAATCCCTACGGGATGGGCAGTGGACAAGGAGGGCAGGCCTACAAACGACGCGGAAGCGGCGCTCGAAGGCGCGGTCCTGCCCCTCGGCGGTCCCAAGGGCTTCGGTCTCTCTATGGCCATCGACATCCTTTCGGGCATCCTTACGGGCGCAGGCTATGGTCCCTCCGTCAACAACATGTACGACAACTGGGCCGAGCCCCAGGACGTCGGCCATTTCTTCATCGCGCTCGATATCGAACGCTTCATGCCGCTTGCTTCATTCACCGAGCGGCTTGGGCATTACATCGAACTCCTGAAGGCAGAGCCAAAGGCGCCCGGCACCTCCGAAATTCTTCATGCCGGCGAAGTCGAGCATCGGCTCGAAGCGCAACGGCGCYGGGAGGGCATCGAACTGTCCGATCGCGTTGCCGAAGACCTTCGTGCCATTGGTGACCGCTATCAGGTCGCCTGGATCGCTTAAATCTCAAGAGCAAGAGAACCATGTCTGCATCAATTTCACCCTTCAGCTATCATATTCCCACTGCTATCGAATTCGGATGGGGTTCGCTCGCCAGACTTCCGGCGCTCGTCAAGAGCCTGGGCGGCACCCGCGTGCTTCTCGTCGGTGATCCGGGCGTTGCCAAAGCTGGACTCGTCGATCGCGTTGTTGGAACGCTCTCGGCCGCAGAAGTCCCTGTTATAGCCTTCACCGATGTGGAGAGCGATCCGGATGTGCGCTCCGTCGACACCGGAATTCAGATTGCCAAGTCCGAGCGCTGCGATGCAGTGATCGGCATTGGCGGCGGCAGTGCTCTCGATACCGCGAAGGCGATCGGGCTCATGCTGACCAATCCGGGCAACATCCGCGACTATGTCGGTCTCGGCAAGATCGAGCAGGCAGGCGCTCCGGTCATCGCTATCCCGACCACCGCTGGAACGGGCAGTGAGCTGACGGTCTGGTCCGTGCTCTCCGACAAGGAGAAAAAGGTGAAGATCAGCGTCGGCAGCGTTTTCAACTGCCCACGCATCGCCCTTCTCGATCCCGAGCTGACGCTTTCGCTGCCGCCTGCCGTGACTGCGGCCACCGGCATGGATGCGCTGACCCATGCGCTCGAATCCTACGTCAATAAGGCCACTCAGCCGATTTCCGAGGCTATGTCGGAGCAGTCGATGACGCTCATCGCCCGCAGCCTGCGCGTCGCAGTCGCGCAGCCCGACAATGCCCAGGCCCGCGCCGACATGTTGCTTGCGAGCACCATTGCGGCGATGGCCTTCAACAACACCCGGCTTGGTCTAGTGCATGCTTTCGCCATGCCTCTCGGCGCTCGGTTCCATATCCCGCATGGACTGGTGAACGCCATCATGCTTCCGGCCGTGATGCGCTACAACCTGCCGGGCAACCTGCGCAAATATGCGCGCATCGCGGAGATTTTTGGCGAGCCGGTTGCTGGACTGAGCCTGCGCGAGGCCGCCGAGCGCTCGGTGATTGCGATCGAGAGTCTGAAGGCGGATGTGGGCATCACGGCAAAGCTCGGTCAGTTCGGTGTCACCGAGGCCGATTTCGATGGTATCGTCGGCGAGGCTCTGCTGTCCGGCAACGTGCCCGTCAATCCGCGCCAGCCGACTCATGAAGATATGAAGGCGCTCCTGCGCGTCGAACTATAAGGGAGCTCCTCTCATGAACATGCTGAATTGGCTCGAAGAGAATATCGGCCGGCGTTATGGGAACTTCATCGATGGCGAATGGCAGGATGCCGGCGCCAACGCCGCTCCGATCCGCAACTCTGCACGCAAGGATCAGATCCTCGGTTACTTCGCCGAAAGCACTGCGGACGATGTGAGCCTCGCAATCGAATCCGCCCATCGCGCTTGGAAGTCGTGGCGCGAAGTGCCTGGGCCTGAGCGCGGAGCCATTCTGTTCCGAGCGGCCGACATTCTCGAACGGAGGGTCGACGAGATCGCTTTCGCTCTGTCAGCGGAGCAGGGAAAGGTCCTCGCCGAAGCCCGGGGCGAGGTCATGCGGGCAGCCAAGGAGCTTCGGTTCTGCGCAGGCGAGGCAAGCCGCATCGACGGCGACACGCTGCCGAGCGAGAAGCGCAACGGTTTGGCTATGACGCTGCGTGAGTCAGTTGGCGTCATCGCTGCCATCGCCCCGTGGAATTTCCCCGTGGTGACGCCCGTTCGCAAGATCGGCCCGGCACTTGCCTATGGCTGCACAGTCGTCTTCAAGCCGTCGAACTTCACGCCGTGGGCGGCAGCAAAGCTGATGGACGTGTTCAGCGAGGCAGGGCTTCCCAAGGGCGTTGTCAATCTGGTTCTCGGTTCGGGACGGACAGTAGGCGAGGCCATGACGCGGCATCCGCTCGTGCGTGGCGTCAGCTTTACCGGGTCCACGAAAACGGGAGCCGAGATCAACGCACAGGTGGCGCGCCGTTTCGTACGCACGCAACTCGAGCTCGGCGGCAAGAATCCTGCGGTGGTCCTGAGCTACAAGGATGCCGGTTCCGTCGCCAAGCAGATTGCATCCGCCGCCTTCGCATGCTCCGGACAGCGCTGCACCGCGATCAGCCGCGTCGTGGTGCTGGAAAGCCTCGTCGACGAGATCACGGAAGCTTTGGCTGCGGAGCTTTCGAAGATCCGCGTGGGGCCGGCCTGGGATCCGCAGGCCAATATGGGGCCGCTGATCACGGATCAGCACCGCATCTCCGTGCTACGCAACATGGCTGTCGGCCTGGACGAAGGCGGACGCCTCAGGTTCGGCGGCCGGGTGCTCGAAGAAGGGGAGTTGGCTCATGGCCATTTCCTTGAGCCCACGCTCATCGATCACGTGGCGCCCGACAAGCGCCTTGCCCGCGAAGAGGTTTTCGGGCCGGTTCTGAGCGTCGTCGCGGTCCGGGACGCGCAGCAGGCCTTCGAGGTTGCGAACTCCGTCGAGTACGGACTTGCCGCATCGGTCTTCACCCGCGACGTGGACGAGGCTCTCCATTTCGTGCGGGAGAGCGAAACCGGAATGGTGCACGTGAACCATGGCACCGCAAGCGAGGCGCATCTCCCGTTCGGGGGTGTGAAGGGTTCCGGCTTCGGAGCCTATTCGATCGGCCACAGCAACCAGGAATTCTTCACCACGCTGAAGGCTGTCTACTTTCAATCCTAAGATCCGAAGGGGTGCGCCGCGCGGCGCACTCCATCAACTGGACACCTGCCGTCAATGACCGGCTTCAACATCATCAGGGAAGGAAACACGATGAAACTCAAGCAATATCTCTTCGCCGCTGCTGCTTGCGTGGCTTTTCTGCCGAGTCTTGCCTCGGCGCAAACAGTGCTCAAGCTCGGGCATGTCTGGCCTCAAACCGAGATCCACGCGAAAGCGGCCGAGATGTTCGCTCAGGACGTCGAGAAGGCAACGAACGGCGAAGTCAAGGTCCAGCTCTTCGGCGGCAGCACCCTGGGCAGCGATCGCGAACTGGTCGAAGGCTTGAAATTCGGAACGGCCGACATCTGGGTCGGCGGTGCCGGCGTGCTCTCGTCCGCATCCGACACGGCGAAGATCTTCACCCAGCACTTCATGATCTCCAGTATCGACCACTTCAAGAAGGTCTATGACGGCCCGGTAGGGCAGGAGGTCGCGGACCGGATCAAGAAGGAATCCGGATACCAGGTCATCTCCTATTGGCTTCGTGGCCCGCGCTGGCTGACCACGAAAGCCGAGGTGAAGGCGCCGAAGGATTTGGCCGGCAAGAAGATCCGCGTTCCCGACAGCCCGGTGTTCGTGAAGTCATGGCAGGCCCTGGGCGCGGCCCCGACGCCGCTCAACTTCGGTGAGGTCTTTACCGCACTCCAGCAGGGCGTGATCGATGGCCAGGAGAATCCGCTTTCGCTGATCCTGACGTCGAAGTTTTCCGAGGTCGTGAAGTACCTCGTCAAGACGGAGCACGTCTACGAGCCGATCGCAGTGGTCATGAGCACGCAGAGCTTCTCCAAGATTCCGGAAAAGCATCGTGAGGCCGTTCTCAACGCCGTGAACGGTCGCGCCAAGAAGTTCGCTGCAAACGAGGTCACGACCGGAGAGCAAAGCTTCCTGCAGGCTCTCAAGGATCAGGGCATGACGGTGGCCGAAGTGGACAAGGCGGAATTCCGCAACAAGGTCAGCTCCGTCGTAGACAAAGACTTCGCATCCCTGAAGCCGCTCTATCAGAAGATCGTCGCTGAAGGCGCGGGCGCCAGCAATTAACAGTCAGAGTTGGAAGGAACTGGATATGCAGTCTTCTTCGCAACTGGACAAGGCCRAGGGTGCGCCCCCGGCCTTGTCCAGACCCTTGGGCGGCAGTCTCGTGCGTAATCTCATCGGGATTGTCGACCGGTTCAATGCAGCCCTCCTTTTCATCCTCTCTCTGGGGCTTGGCGTCCTGACCTGCCTGGGCCTTGCTCAGGTAGTGTGGCGCTACGTTCTTGGAGAACCGCTGATCTGGTCGGAAGAGGTCATCCGCTACGCATTGATCTGGACGGTATTTCTTGGAGCCGGAATCACGATCAAGAAGGGCCTGCTCGCGGCCGTCGAGGTCGTCAGCCAACTCGGCCCCCAGCCTCTGCGCAAAGTCCTCGGCGGATTGTCCATCGTCATCTGCGCCGCGTTCTGGGGCGTACTCCTCGCCTACGGCCTACTCATCCTGGATGCGGTCCAAGGCATGGTGTCGGGCGCTTTGGAAATGCCCATGCCGCTCGTCTATCTGGCGATCCCGGTCGGGGCTGGAATCGCTCTCATCAACACGCTTGCCGTCGCCCTCGATCCCCCCGAGCAGACGCTCGAAACTGCTATGGACTAGGGAGTTATCGCTATGTCTCCAGCCGCGATCGGCGTCGTGCTGATCCTCTTCTTCTCTGTCGGCGTTCCGATTGCGATCGCACTTGGAATGACGTCCGTCGTCTTCATGCAAAGTTCGGGAATCCCGTTGCAGGCGCTCGTGCAGCGCATGTTCGCAGGACTCGACTCGTTTCCGCTCGCCGCAATCCCGTTTTTCATCCTGGCCGGCGCCGTCATGGAAGCGGCAGGAATTTCCGGGCGACTGATCAATTTCGCCCAAGCGCTGGTTGGGAAGGCAAGGGGAGGTCTCGGCCTCGTCACGGTGATCTCCGCCATGTTCTTCGCGGCGATCTCCGGGTCCAGCGCGGCCACCACGGCGGCCATCGGCAGCATCTTGATCCCCGCCATGGCGGTACGCGGCTATCCCCGTCCGTTCGCGACAGCGGTTCAGGCATCCTCGGGCGAGCTGGGCGTGATCATCCCGCCTTCGATCCCGATGATCATCTTTGCCCTGACGGCCGGTGTTCCCGTTTCCATCGGCGATCTTTTCATGGCGGGCGTCGTCCCGGGCCTCGTGATCGGCGGTTCGCTGATGTTGACCGTCTATGTCATCAGCCGGGTTCGGGGCTATGGTCTCGGCGGCGGAGCAGGAAAAGTAGGCCTGGAGGAACCTCCGGCGAAGCTGGAAGCGTTCCGTGCAGCCGGTTTGCCGCTCCTCATGCCGTTGATTATTCTCGGCGGAATTTACGGCGGCATCTTCACGCCGACCGAGGCCGCCATTGTCGCGGTGTTCTACTCGCTGCTGCTCGGGCTCTTCGTCTACAGGACTCTCACGGCGGCGAACCTCATGGCGGCTCTGCGTTCCTCCCTGCTGAGCACCGTTGCGATCCTGCTCATCATTTCGACGGCGAGCGTCTTCGGCTGGGTTCTCACGGCAAACCGCATTCCGGACATGGTCGCTCAGGGCTTCATCTCCCTGTCTGACAATCCGTATATCTTCCTGCTGCTGGTGAACCTCCTGCTGTTGATCGTCGGCATGTTCCTCGAAACGGGGGCTGCCATCATCATCCTGGCGCCGATCCTCACCCCGGTCGCGCTGAAGCTGGGCATTGATCCGATCCACTTCGGCATAATCATGATCGTGAACCTGGCGGTCGGCATGACGACTCCACCCGTCGGCGTGAACCTGTTCGTGGCGTGCCAAGTGGCAGGGTTGAGAATTGAGCAGATCCTCAAGAGCATGTTGCCGTTCTATGGGGTGCTGCTTCTCGATATCGTCATCATCACCTACCTGCCGCAGCTGTCCCTATGGCTGCCTGCGCTGCTGAAGTGATGGTCATGGATCCGCGCCAGCTTCTGCTCGACTGTTTCCAGCGTGCAATTCAGGCTTGCCGCCCGGCCGACATCATGGCTTCCTTCCTGCCGGCTCCGCCGGCGGGAAGGACAATCGTCGTCGGTGCGGGCAAGGCCGCTGCTTCCATGGCGGCAGCTCTCGAGAAGCTCTGGACGGGGCCACTGGAGGGCATGGTCGTGACGCGGCATGGCCATGGTGCGGAATGCGAGCGCATCCGCGTTATTGAGGCGGGCCACCCGAACCCCGATGAGGCGGGCGAGAGGGCGGCGCGCGAGATGCTTCGGCTGGTTCAGGGCCTTGGTCCTGACGATCTGGTGCTATGCCTTCTGTCCGGAGGCGGTTCGTCCCTGCTCATGCTTCCACCGTCGGGCGTGACGCTTGCAGAAATGAAGGCGGTCAACTCCGCCCTCCTGCGAAGCGGAGCTCCGATCCATGACATGAACCGGGTTCGCTCCGTGGTGTCGCAAATCGGCGGCGGGCGTCTGGCCATTCAGGCCTGGCCTGCGCCTGTCGTAACTCTTGCGATCTCCGATGTGCCGGGCGATGATCCGGCCACGATTGCTTCGGGGCCGACGCTCGCGCCGACCTCCTCGCCAGCAATGGCGCTTCAGGTTCTCGATCGCTATGGGGTGGAGATACCTCCGAGTCTTTCGGCTTATCTGAACGCGGAGGAGGCGCAGCCTCCGTCACCGCAGCATCGCGCTTTCGCAACCGCTGACTTTCGGCTGATGGCATCCGGCACATCCGCTCTGATGGCCGCGGCGAAAGCGGCTGAGGAAGCGGGCATCAGGACACTGGTCCTTGGCGATTCCATCGAAGGCGAGGCGAGGGAAGTCGGCAAGGTTCTTGCCGGCGTCGCCCGTTCCGTCCGCCTGGACCAAACGACCATTGGCCGTCCCTGCCTCTTGTTGTCAGGTGGGGAGACCAGTGTCTCGGTCACGGCTCAGGGCCGGGGCGGGCGGAATACGGAGTTTCTTCTTTCGTTCGCGCTTGCCGTCGATGGCCTGGATGGCATTGCGGCCATTGCGTGCGACACGGATGGAATTGACGGCTCCGAAGACAATGCAGGTGCCTTTGCAGACGGCACGACGGTCGAGCGCATCCATGCGGCGGGCGTCGATGCGCGCGAACGGCTTGCAGGGAATGATGCCTACAGTGCGTTCGAGGCTGTCGGAGACCTTGTCGTCACAGGTCCCACTCTCACGAACGTGAACGATTTCAGAGCAGTCCTTATCCTGTGACTAAACATGGGCGACGCGAGCGATCGGCCCATGCGATCGTTTCCCGCCTCGTCCATGTCGCGCAACACGTTTTCATTCCCCCATAAGGGACATCATCCAAAAGAGGCTGGCATGAGCAATTCCCATCATCCCTCCCGGGTCGTCTTTCTTGATACGGGAACCTTTCCCACGGGCATTACTATTCGCGATCTCAGCTTTCCGCACGATTTCGTCCTTCACGAAAAAACGTCGCCGGACGAAGTAGCCAGCCGGATTGCGGAAGCCGATATCGTCGTTACGAACAAGGTGCCTTTGCGGCGTGAGGCCTTGAGCCAAGCGCCGAGGCTTAAGTTCATCGCGGTTGCGGCAACGGGCTACGACGTCATCGATCTGAAGGCCTGCAAGGATTTCGGTGTGACGGTATCGAATATCCGCAACTATGCCATCAACACTGTTCCGGAGCATACCTTCGCTCTCATCCTTGCCCTGCGCCGCAGCATTACCGCATACCATCGCTCTGTGACCGCAGGCGATTGGCAGAAATCGGGTCAGTTCTGCTATTTCGATTATCCGGTCAACGACCTTTCGGGATCCACGTTGGGTATCATCGGCGACGGTGTGCTGGGCCGCGCGGTCGCCGATCTCGGCCGGGCCTTCGGCATGCGCGTGCTGTTCTCGACCTACAAGGGCGTGTCCGGCATGGGGCCGCTCTACACCCCGTTCGAGGACGTGCTTCGCCAGAGCGACGTCATCACGCTTCATGCGCCCCTAATGCCGTCGACGCGGAACATGATCAGTGCTGCGGAATTCGCCTTGATGGAGCGCCGTCCGCTATTGATCAACACGGCCCGCGGAGGACTTGTCGACGAGAACGCTTTGTATGAAGCGCTGATCGGCAAGCAGATTGCCGGAGCAGGTTTTGATGTTGTGACTACAGAGCCGCCACTAAACGATCACCCGTTCATGCGCCTGCTCGATCTGCCGAACTTTATTCTGACGCCCCATATCGCATGGGCCAGTCGTGAAGCCATTCAGGGACTCGTCGATCAGTTGATCGAGAATATAGAGCTTTTCCAGCAAGGCACACCGCGCAACATCGTCAGTTCAACTTGAGGGGAGGCCGGCCGCAATGTCGCGCGGCGGCGGGCCCTGATCGAAGAGAGTTTTACGCGCTATCTCCAGCAACTCGCCACGGCTGATAGTCTTGGAGGGGACAGAAGCGCTGGCGTCCGAACGTGAGGGCGCGCAGCTCCTGCGCACTCATGAAGGGCTCATACCGGCCATCGCGGCCCAAATCGACACAAGTCCAGAATTGCTGGCGCACACGAGCCGCTTCGCTAAGATCTACAAGGGACTGGCGGCCTATCGCAAGTGCCAGGCCGCGGCAGCGGCTACGCATGGCCATCCGGTGGCCCGTCACCTCTTCCTGCACTATCCGCACGACTGTAACGTCTATGGCCTCCGCTATCAGTATTTGCTCCGTCCTGACCTCATGATCGCACCAGTCGTCGACAAAGAGGCCACATCAGTCGAGGTCTACTGGCCGGAAGGTACGGAGTGGATTGATCACTAGACGGGTGCCGATACGGGCTAGGCCGGCGAATGGACCCTGATGCCTGCGCCGCTGGGCCGACCAGCAGTGTTCCTGCGCAAGGGAGCCGAGCAGGCGGCTGAAATCATCGGTGGGCTGAGAGGCGTCGATGTACTCAACTGACACAGCTGATCCTTATCTCGCAGTTTAGAAGGACAGCTAATCGCCTTGTTGCACGAATAGGTGAGTTGGTAACCGAAACTGGCTGACATAGGTGGCCTGTGCTTTTCATGTCGGATGTCTCCCGTGCCGTTCAAAGCCAATGCCGCTCGCCGTCACCGCATTCCCAAGCAGCGGCATCGGGTGACGAATTGGGCTGAGTACGACGCCAGCCTGCGTCAGCGGGGCAGTCTCACCGTCTGGTTCACCGAGGAAGCCATTACGGCTTGGCGGGCTGAGCCCCGCACCACACGAGGCGGTCAGCCCCGCTATTCTGCCCTCGCCATCAGAACGGCATTGACCCTGCGGGCGGTGTTCCGGCTGGCACTGCGTCAGACGGAAGGTCTGATCGGCTCGATCCTCCAACTTCTGGGGCTAGATTTGGCCGTACCAGATCACTCGACCCTGAGCCGCCGCGCCGAAACTCTGGAGGTCCCACGGTTGCAGTCACGCACCGGACCCATTCACCTGCTGGTGGACAGCACAGGCTTGCGGCTGTGCGGGCCCGGCGAATGGTTGATCGAAAAGCACGGCACCCGCAGGCGCCGATCCTGGCGAAAGCTGCACATCGGGGTAAACGCGGAGACCGGACAGATCCTCGCTTCAGAGCTGACGGCCAACGATGTCGATGATGGATCGCAGATCGAACCGTTGCTCGACCAGATCACAGGCTCCCTCGCCTCCTTTACTGGTGATGGGGCTTACGATCAGGCCGGCGTCTACGGCACCGTCGCCAAACGCCATCCTGAGGCCCAGGTGGTTGTTCCACCGCGATCAACGGCGGTGTTGAGCGAGGATGTGGAGATCGCTCCGACCCAGCGCGACCGGCATCTCCAAAACATCGCGGAGCATGGACGCCTGGGCTGGCAGAAGCGATCCGGGTACAATCGACGAGCTTTGGTGGAGACCGCTATCAGCTGCTTCAAACGAGTAATTGGGGATGGGCTGCGCTCGCGGACGGACCAGCGACGTACCACTGAGGTCGCCATCGCAATTCGTGCCCTCGACCGCATGCTTGAGCTTGGACGCCCAAAGTCCGTTCGCATTGCCTAAACTGAGGACGTGGCGTGGGCGGAGTGCGCTCTTCAGCCGATCCATGCAACACGGTCGCGACGATCGACACGCCGGCTCGCTTCCGGCGCTCCAAGGCGGTGGGGCCTGCCTTGGGGCTGACGCCCGTCCTGCACCAGTCAGGGGAAAGCAGCCGGGTCGGCCGGATCTCATTGTGCGGCGATGCCATGATGCGAACCCTGCTGTTTGAAGCGGCTCAGATCATCCTGACCCGAGCCAGCCGCTGGTCCTGGCTGAAAGCCTGGGCCATGAAGGTGGCCCAGCGGCGCGGGCGGGGAAAGGCTGTCATCGCGCTCGCCCGCCGGCTAGCGACCATTCTGCATCGGATCTGGTGTGATGGCACTGAGTTCCGTTGGACGAGGGAGGCTCAGGCGATGTAGTTGCTTCTGGCCGACGAAGACCATCCGAGCCAGCCAGAAAGACAAGGTTCCGCCCCGAGGCGGAGAGCTGTCCCTCGCGGGACGATGAATGAAGCGAGTCCGCACAAAGGTATGTTCCTTGCGCCCCCGGCACAAAGGACGCTGTTGAGATCGTTCCGCTTCATTCTTCTGACCCCATAGTGGAAGAGCCGTTGCGCTGATTCCGGAGAGAAGCGAGAACCCGCGGGACAGTGATGTCATGGAGCCAAACGGATCGGAATCGCTTGACTGAACCCGGCCGAATAGAGAAGAAGCCCTTTGTGCGAGCGGTGCTCGACGTCTGGCATGACCTGACGCCGGGCGGCTGCGTAGGAGCCGAGCTTGTCGGTGATCATGCGCCGGGGTGGGCAGCCCTGTTTCTTCAAGAGGCGAGTCAGCAAGCGTTTCGCCGCTTCGGTGTCGCGGCGGCTCTGGAGGATTTCATCGAGCACATAGCCATCCTGCTCAACCGCCCGCCAGAGCCAGTGTTTCTGGCCCGCAATGGTGACCACAACCTCATCCAGGTACCAGATGTCACGGCGGCTTGGCGGCTTGCGCCTGAGGCGGCGAGCGTAAGCTGACCCGAACTTCAGCGCCCATCGGCGGACCGTCTCGTAGGACACGACGATGCCGCGCTCGAGCAGCATCTCCTCAACCAGCCGCAGGCTCAGCGGGAACCGGAAGTACAACCAGACCGCATGGGCGATGATCTCCGGTGGGAAGCGGTGGCGTTTGTAGCTGACGGACTTGGGCATGCCGGACCATCTACACGCTTCGCTCTGATACTCGGGTTAACGTGACAACACCCTTCAATGAATTTGACAGGCATATTGCGAAGATGCTGTGATCAGTCGACACTACTAAGTGGGGGTGGGCACCATGGCCTCGGAGAATACTCACCGGATCATCACTAGTGAGCATGTCATTTATCATTTTCACCCAGATCTCGAGGCGAAATGGTATGTCAAACCACATGAGCTTCTGGAGATCCGCTGCCCGGACGGCGTTCATGGCCAGATCCGGACCGAGCAGGATCGCTACCACGTGGTCGACTACGACCATATCAATGACGCGGTAGGGCCGATCCATGTGGAGGGCGCCCAGCCCGGCGATCGTTTGATTTTCGATATTCACGATATCCAAATCCCGCAGGACTGGGGGTATATCCTGCTGATCCCTCAATTTGGTCTGCTGCAGGAGAAGATCACTGAAGCCCACACTAAGATCGTCCCGATCCGCGATCAGCATGTGTGCTTCGATGACCTCAGGATTCCGCTCGATCCCTGCATCGGCACAATCGGTGTGGCCACCCAGGAAGGGCGATACAATACCGTGATCCCCTTTGACCATGGCGGCAACATGGATACGACCGCAATCCGTGCCGGAGCTCGCGTGCATTTTCCTGTAAACCAGCCAGGAGGCCTCATCGCCATGGGAGATGCCAAGGCGGTTATGGGAGATGGCGAGGTGTGCGGCAC
>NZ_JBFUMH010000092.1:0-21099 GCF_054049475.1 Microvirga sp. P5_D2
AGCCAGATCCGTGATCAGCAGCGTCGGGCCCTTGGTCGTGATGCCGAGCCGCTGACGGTGATCGCCGCCATCGCCGTGACCGAACGAAGTGTAGAAGTCGATCTTCTCCACCATGCCGCGCGTTGCCTGCTTCATGGTGATGAAAACCTCCTGGCAAGATGTGGCGATTTCCGGCGCACCGCCGCCGCCCGGCAGGCGAACTTTAGGCTTGTGATAATCGCCGATCACCGTGGTGTTGATGTTGCCGAACCGGTCGAGCTGTGCCGCGCCCAGGAAGCCGATGGAAATGCGCCCGCCTTGGAGCCAGTAGCGAAACATCTCCGGCACCGAGACCGTCGTGAGTGCGGTTTCGCACAACTCGCCATCGCCGATGGAGAGCGGCAGCACTTCCGGCGCGGTGCCGATGGTGCCGCTTTCATAGATCAGCGTGATATCCGGCGCATGGGTGAGCCGCGCGACGTTGCAGGCGGCGGACGGTGCGCCGATGCCGACGAAGCACACATCGTCGTTCGACAAGGCACGGGCGGCGGCGATAGTCATCATCTCGTTGGGGGTGAAATCCGGCATGCTCACAATCCCTTCACGCGTGCGGCGAACGCTTCCGGCCCGGCCTCGAGCACATTTGTCTGCATCCAGGCAGTAAACAGCTCCCGGTCGGCGGAGACCTTGTCCCATTCGAGATAGGCCGCGTTGTCGCGGTCATAATAACCATGCGTATAGGACGGATGCGCGCCGCCCGGCACATGGGCGATGGCGGTGATGGTCCAATGCGGCAGCACGCAGAGATTGGGGTGCAGATCGTCGAAATCCTCCACGATCTCCTCCACCGTCACCACGGCGCGCTTGGCGGCAAGCACCGCCTCCTTCTGCACGCCGATGATGCCCTCCACCAGCACATCGCCACGCTTGTTGGCCTTCTGCGCATGGACAAAAGTGACATCGGGACGATGCGCCGGCACGGCGGCAAGCTCCTCGCCCGTGAAGGGGCATGTGATGCTTTTGATGTCGGAGTTCACCTCTTTCAAGCCTGCACCGCGATAGCCGCGAAACACCGCGCAAGGCAGGCCGGCAGCTCCCGCCTCGTAGGCGTTTGCCATGGCAGCATGGCTGTGCTCGACGGTCTCGATGCTGCGCGGCCAGCCGTTCTCGATGGCGTCACGCATGCGGCGAAGCAAGCCCACGCCAGGGTTGCCCGCATAGGAGAAAATGACCTTCTTCACGAGACCCATGCCGATCATCTGGTCGTAGATGATGTCGGGCGTCATGCGGATCAGCGTGAGATCCTTGCGGCCCTGGCGGATCGCCTCATGCGCTGCTGCATGAGGAATGAGATGCGTGAAGCCCTCGAAGGCGACCGTATCGCCATCGCGAAGGTTTTCCGAAACAGCCTCGGACAGGCTTTTGAACTTGGCCATGATGTCAACAATCAGATATCGAAGAACACGGTTTCCTTCTCACCCTGCAAGTGGATGTCGAAGGTATAGGTAGGCATTCCGTTCTCGGTGCCGCGGCTTGCGATCAGCGTCGGCACGCGGATCTTATGCTCGATGCGTGCCAGCACGGGGCATTCCGCATTCGCGGCTTCCTCGTCGCTGAAATAGAGGCGCGTGTGCAACCCGATATTGATGCCGCGCGCCACGATCCAGAACGTGATGTGCGGCGCCATGAGGCGGCCATCCTTGTAGGGAACGCGACCCGGCTTGATCGTCTCGAAGCGGTATTCGCCGGTTGTGCCGTCCGTCGGCTGGCGCCCCCAGCCGATGAAGTTGGGATCGGCTTCGCCGCGCTTTTCTTCCGGGCTATTGTAAAGCCCGTTAGCATCTGCCTGCCAGATCTCGATGAGCGCATCCTTCAGCGGCGTGCCGCTGCCGTCGAACACGCGGCCCTTCACGATGATGCGCTCGCCCTTGGTCTCGGGCCCGACGAGAACGAGACCCAGATCTTTGTCCCACACACCGGTGATTTCCACCCAGTTGGGCGTCGCGCCGATATGGATGTAAGGCCCCGCCGTCTGCGAGGGGGACTCTTTAAGAGTTGTCAGCTTCTGAACCATCAGTTCCCCTCCATCCGGTTCTCGAACATGGTCGAGCGGCGTCCGCGCAGGACGATGTCGAACTTGTAGGCCATGGCATCCATGGGCAGCGTGTTGTGGCGGTCGAGCGCGGCGATCAACTGCTCGACGCCCGCTTTGTCGGGAATGGTCGAGACGATGGGGCATTGCCAGATCATCGGATCGCCCTCGAAATACATCTGCGTGATGAGGCGCTGGGCGAAGGCATGGCCGAAGATCGAGAAATGGATATGCGCGGGCCGCCAGTCATTGACGCCGTTCGGCCAGGGGTAGGCGCCCGGCTTGATGGTGCGGAACCAGTAGCGCCCCTCATCATCCGTGATCGTGCGCCCGCAGCCGCCGAAATTCGGGTCGATGGCGGCGAGATAGGTTTCCTTCTTGTGGCGATAGCGCCCGCCCGCATTGGCCTGCCAGAATTCCACAAGGGCACCCGGCACCGGACGGGCATTCTCGTCCAGCACACGCCCATAGACGATGATGCGCTGGCCGATGGGATCGCCGGTCTTGGCGAAGTTGCGAATGAGATCGTTGTCGAGCGGGCCGATCTTGGTGTGCCCGAACCTCGGCCCCGTCATCTCCGAGATCGTGTTGTCGAGCGACAGCAGCGGATATTGCGGCGAGCGCAGGATCGATGTCTTGTACTCCGGCGTGAGCGCAGCGGGGTGCCAGCTTCGATCCCGCTGGTAGAATGGTCCCTGGTCCGACATAGCTTTTCTCCCCACTCATCCTACTTCTGAGGATCGGCCTGTTCCATTTCCTGGAACGTCTTCTTGACGATCTTGAAGGCGTGGTTGGCGGCGGGCACGCCCGCATAGACCGCCACGTGCAGCAGCGCCTCGCGAATATCTTCCTTGGTGGCGCCCGTGTTGCGCGTAGCGCGCACATGCATGGCGACTTCCTCGTCCTGTCCCAACGCCGCCAGCAGCGCCAGCGTCACGATGGAGCGCTCACGCTTCGTGAAGTTCGGGCGCGACCACACGGAGCCCCAGGCCCCTTCGGTGATGAAGGTCTGGAAATCGGAATCGAACTCCGTCATCTGCGCGCTCGCACGATCCACATGCGCATCACCCAGCACCTGACGGCGCACAGCCATGCCGGCCTTGTAGCGTTCACTCTCAGACAAGTCCGACCTCCTGAAGATGCATTGCGATCAGTGCGGATAGAACGGCGGGCTTCTCGACGCATGGGATGTGCCCGGCATCCTCGATCAGGGCGAAGCGCCCGTTTGGAATGAGATCGGCTGTGCCGCGCACCACATCGGCGGGCGTCGATCCGTCCTGGTCTCCGGCGACGCAGAGGGTAGGAACCGAGATCCGGCCAGCATCGGCGGTCAGATCGGCATCGCGGATCGCCGCGCATGTTCCGGCATAGCCGTGAGCGGGCGTGCGCACGAGCATGTTGCGCCAGCCCGCGCATTCATCGGCGCGTCCCTCGCGGAAGGCAGGCGTGAACCAGCGTTGCAGAACGGCCTCGACGACGCTCTCCACACCGCCCTGTTCGACCGCGCCGATCCGATCCGCCCAGGTCTGCGGCGTTCCGATCTTCGCAGCCGTGCAGCATAGGGTCATCGCCTTCACCCGATGCGGAGCCTTGATCGCGGCGCGCTGCGCGATCATGCCGCCGACGGAGAGACCGACGAGAGCAGCGGAGTCGATTTTCAGATGATCGAGGAGGGCGAAAAGATCGTCCGTATGCTCATCCATCGTGTAGGGCGCGGGCGGTGCATCGGACAGCCCGTGACCGCGCTCATCGTAGAGCACGACCCGGTAGCGGTCGGTGAAAGCGGGTACGACATCCTGCCAGATGCGCAGGTCGCTGCCGAGGGAATTGATGAAGACGAGCGCGGGCGCGTCGGGCTGTCCGAGCACCTGATAATGAAGAACGATCCCGTTGGCGCGAACGAATGCCATCCCATATCCTCAATGCAGCGAGCCGACGCCGATGTAATGCTCGATCAGGCTCTGATCGGAACGAAGCTCCTCACTCGGCCCCTGCCAGACGATGCGCCCGCGCTCCAGGATGAGAACCGTTTCCGCAAAATCGAGAGCGCTTTCCAACCGCTGCTCCACGAGCAGAATCGTCATCTCTCCGCTGGAGGCAAGGCGTGCGAATGCCGCCATCAGCTCCTCGCAGATCACAGGCGCCAACCCTTCGAGAGGCTCATCGAGCAGCAGCACGGAAGGCTTGCCTAAGATAGTGCGGGCAGTGGAGAGCATCTGCTGCTCGCCGCCCGACAATTGCCAGCCGAGATTGTTGCGCCGCTCATGCAGGCGCGGAAACATGTCGTAGGCTTCCTGAATAACGCTGCGCGGGCGATCCTTGATGCCGACGATCAGGTTTTCCTCGACGGTCAGGGAACGGAAGATATCGCGGGTCTGCGGCACGAGGCCGATGCCTCGGCGGGCGCGCTCCGAACTCTTGAGCGTGGCGATATCGGTGCCGCCAATGCGGATCTCGCCCCCATAGCGGCGGTTCATACCCATGAGGCTTGAGAGCAACGTGGTCTTGCCCATGCCGTTGCGCCCGAGGATCGACAAGCGCGTGCCGGACGGCACGGAGAACGACACGTCCTCCAGCACGAGCGTCGGGCCGTAACCCGCGCTGAGATTGCGAACTTCAAGCGACGCTGCGGGCATTGGCATAATTCCCAAGATAGGCTTCGCGCACCTTTGGATTGGCCGCGACCTCGGAGGGTAGTCCCTCGAAGATAATTTCACCTGCGGCCAGAACCACCACGCGCTTGGCGAACCGGAAAACGAGATCCATATCGTGCTCGATCATCAGTACCGCGAGACTGGGGGGCAGACGCTCCAGAGCCTGCTCGATGCGCGGCGTGTCGGCGGAAGGCACRCCCGCCGCCGGCTCATCGAGTAGCAGAACCTTCGGCCTGAGCGCGAGAGCGATGGCGATTTCGAGAAGGCGCTGCTGGCCATAGGCAATCTCGCGTACCTTGCGCCGCGCCACATCGAGCAGGCCGAGAGTGCCGAGGATGCCCTCAACCTCGTCGGCAACATCGGCGTTGCCGACGAAGCGGCCGAGGATGCGCGTGGCCTTGCCCTCACGCTGAAGCACGGTGAGGGTCACATGCTCCTCCGGCGTCATGTCGGAGAACAGGCGCGTCACCTGGAAGGTGCGCACCAGCCCTTTGCGGACGCGCCGCACAGCGCCGAGGTTTGTTACATCCTCGCCATTCAGGATGACGCGACCCGCGCTGGGCTTCAGCTGGCCCGTCACCAGATTGACGAAGGTGGTCTTCCCCGCACCATTCGGCCCGATCAGCGCGAGGCGTTCTCCCGCGGGAAGCGACAGGGAGATGTTGCGGCTGACCGCAAGACCACCGAAGGATTTGGACAGGCCTTCGACACGGAAGAGATCGCTCATCGCCGGCCTCCTTTGACGCTGCCCGTTCGCGACAGCTTCTCGATGAGACCGCTCAAGCCGCTGGGAGCAGCGAGCACCACGGCGATGAGCAGCGCGCCGACCATCGTCATCCAGTGGAACGGGTTGATGGCGGAGACCACATGCTCGAAGCCCATGAAGATGACGGTGCCGATCAATGCGCCGTAGAGCGTGCCGAGACCGCCGAGCACCAGCATGACCAGGGCGTTCGCCGACAATTCGAAACTGACGCTGTCGAGACCCACAACCTGCGTGGAGATGGCGGCAAGCGCACCGCCCATTCCTGCCACCGCGCCCGAGATCACGAACATTTTCAGGAGCACCGGAAACACATAGGCACCCATGGAACGGATGCGGATCGGGTCTTCCTTGATGCCACGGCAGAGCATGCCGAAGGGCGAGGTAACGACGAATTTCAAGGCGACGAACACGATGACCAGAAGCGCGAGGCCGAAAAGATAGGCGGTCTGTCCCCACAGGTCGAACTCGAACATGCCGAAGAGCGGGCTGATCATGAGGCCAGCCAACCCATCGCTGCCGCCGGTATAGCCTGAAGCCTTGTTGGCGGCCTCGTGGAACAGTTGAACGATGGCGATGGAGAGCACGAGCTGCGCCAAGCCGTGCGCGCGCAGCATTATCGTTCCCATCAGCAGGCCCGCGACTGCGCCTGCCACGGCACCGATGGCGATGAGCGTCATCGGCTCCGTCACGCCGTTGACGCAGGCGATGCCCGCCGCATAGGCGCCAGCGCCGAACAGCGATGCCTGGCCGAGCGACGCCACGCCGCAATAGCCGACGATGAGATCGAGCGACAGCACCAGCAGAGCGATGGCGATGATGCGCGTGAGCAAGGCGAGATTGTCGGGAAACTGCCAGTAACCTGCAGCCCCTGCCACGAGGATAATGGCGAGGCCGATTGCATCGCGCATCCAGCTTGGTCCAGTGGATTTAGCAGAAGCCAGCCGTTCGGTTTGAGCCATCAGTTGCATTACTGAGCCCTCCCGAAAAAGCCGCGCGGGAACACGCAGACGATGGCGATCACGGCAGCGTAGAAAAAGAAGTTGCCGAATTCGGGCATGAGGTAACGCCCCGTCGTATCCACCGCGCCCAGCAGAAGGCAGGCGATGACGGCGCCCGGAATGGAGCCTGCACCGCCGACCGACACGACGACCAGGAATGTCACCATGTAGCGCAGCGCGTAATAGGGCTCGATGGGAAGGAACTCGGCGCCGACCACACCGCCCAGCGCCGCAAGCCCGATGGCGATGGCGAAGCTGACCGCATAGACCACCTGCGTGCGCACGCCGAGCGCGTCGCTCATAGCCGCGTTATCTACGGTGGCTCGTAGCTTGATGCCGAAGCTCGTTCTCTCGATCAGATACCAGAGCCCGCCCGCCACCACGACGCCGCAGGCGATGACGAAGAGGCGGTGCGCCGCGATGGTACGGAAGCCCACATCTACCGGCTGCGCGAGGCTGCTCGGCAGCGGGATGGTCTTGAGAGTGGGGCCGAAGAAATAGTTGGTGATGCCGATGATGCAGAAGGTGATGCCGATGGTCATCAGCACCTGGGTCAGCTCCGGGCTGCCATAGATGCGGCGGTAGAGAAAACGCTCCAGCGGAATGGAGATGATGACCGTGCCGACGATCGCAAGAAAGATCGCGACGGCATAGCCGAGACCGAGATCGCGCGCGGCATAGGATGCAATATAGCCCGCGATCATCGCGAAAGCGCCGTGCGCCAGATTCACCACGCGCATCAGGCCCATGGTGAGAGACAGGCCGATGCAGATGATGAACAGCACCATGCCGTAGGCAAAGGCGTCGACTGCAATGCTGAGAATGGTCTGCATCGAAATGGTCCGGGCGCCTCGTGTTCGGGAGCGGAGGCGAAAGGCGCGATCTCAACCGACCGCGCCTTTCGAGAGTTTGCGAGAACCCGCCTTACTGGGTGGCGAGGCCAGGATCCTTCTGGTTCTCGAAGGTCTGGATTTCCTTGTTGATGGACTTGCCGTCAGCGCCCTTCGCGACTTCGCGCAGATAGATGTTCTGCGTGATGTGGCGCGTGTCGGGCTCGATGCGCACAGGCCCGCGCGGGCTCGTCCAGGACAAGCCCTTCACGGCGTCCACCGCCTTCTGGGCATCCTGCTTGCCGTCCGTCGCTTCGATCATCTTGTAGATGACATGCATGCCGTCATAGGCGCCGACGGACGGGAACGAGAGCTGGTCCGCCGAGCCTATGGCCTTGGTGGCAGCCTCCACGAACTTCTTATTCTCCGGGCTGTCATGCGAGACCGCGTAATGGAAGCTGGTCTTCAAGCCTTCCGCCGCATCTCCAAGCGCCGGCAGATCGGATTCCTGCGTGAGATCGCCCGGCGCATAGAACTTGATGCCCGCTTTTTTAAGCCCCGTGTCGTTATAGGCCTTCGCGAAGCCAAGGGTCGGCGGACCGGAGGGAAGGAAGGCGAAGAGGCCGGTCGCGCCGGAATCGCGCACGCGCTGCATGATCGGGCTGAAATCGTTGGTATTCATAGGCATGCGGATGGCTTCCACCACCTGCCCGCCAGCTGCCTCGAAGGCCTTCTTGAAGGCGTTTTCCGCGTCGACACCGGGGCCGTAATCGCTGACGATGGTGATGGCTTTCTTCACGCCCTCATCGACGGCGACCTTGCCGAGGGGCGTCGTCGTCTGTGCGGTGGTGAACGATGTGCGCACCACGAGGGGCGACGTGTTCATGATGGCGGAGGTCGCCGCATTGAAGATGACGAGCGGCGTGTTGGCCTGGGCGAGCAGAGGCGTGATCGCCATGGCATCCGGCGTGAAATAGACGCCGCCGAGATACTGCACCTTCTCCTTCACGACGAGTTCCTGCGCAAGCGCCCGCGACTGCGCGGGGTTGGCGGCTGGAAGATCGCGATAGATCACCTCGATGTCATGGCCTTTCACCGACTTGCCGTTGAGCGCCATGTAAGCCTCGACACCGGCCTGGAAGTTCTTACCCTGGAGCGCGAAGGGCCCGGAGAACGGACCGATGATGCCGACCTTGATGGTGTCGGCATAAGCCGCGACCGATCCCATCAGGAGGGTGCCGAGCGCGGCGCCCAGAATTTTTCGACCTGCTGTCATTCCTCGTTTCCTTCCCTCTTCGAGCCGCTCGGTCTCTTTGGTCCGGACCGCGGTTTCCATCATCCTATGGTCTAGCATTTTGTGCGCATTGCGAACATTGAAAACCATATCGCACATGAAGTACGATGCGAGCATGCGGTGTCAAGGCTACCAAAGTCCAGCACCCTTAATCTTCGGGAGGAGAGCATGCAGGATCCAGAGGTCGAGGATCAGGGCGGCGACAGGGACTTCGTGGCCAGCCTCGAAAAGGGACTGCTCGTCATCGAGGCCTTCGACGCGAACCGCCCGCGCCTGACGCTCTCCGACGTGGCGAAGCTGACCGGGATCACGCGGGCTGCCGCCCGGCGCTATCTGCGCACCCTGACCAAGCTGAACTATGCGGATTTCGATGGCCGATACTTCTCCTTGAGCCCACGGATTCTTCGCCTTGGCTATGCCTTCCTGTCCTCCACCTCGCTCTCCTCCCGCCTGCAGCCGAGCCTGGAGCGGGTCTCGGAGGAGACGGGAGAGTCGAGCTCGGCCGCCATGATGGATGGGGACGACATCGTCTACATCGCCCGCTCCGCCACCCGTCGCATCATGTCTATCGGTTTAGGCGTCGGGAGCCGGCTGCCGGCCCATTGCACCTCGCTCGGCCGCGCGATTCTAGCCCATCAGTCCGATGAGGTCATGGAGGCCTATTTGGAGCGCGCCCGCTTGGAGGCCCGCACGCCGAAGACCATCACCAGCAAGGCCAAGCTGCGGGAGGTCCTGCACGCGACCCGAGGGCAAGGCTTCGCCATCGTCGACGAGGAACTGGAGTTGGGGCTGCGCTCCATCGCCGTTCCGCTTGTTCAGAAGAACGGCCAAGTGGCCATTGCCCTGAACATCAGCGCGCAGGCGGCCCGGGTGCCCCTGGCGGAGATGGAAGGGCGCTACCTGCCCTCGCTCAAGGCTGCCGGCGAGGCTCTGCACTACATGTTCTAGCGTTGCTCGAGCGTTTTGCCGGTTGATCGAATTGCCCAGTTGGGCGTTACTGTTCGAAGCAAAGCTAAGAAGGAGCCCCCATGGTGACCCTGGAGATTGCCGGCAAGGCCGTTGCCGTGACCAACGCGGAAGAAGGGCAGGCCCAAGAACTCTTTTTGAGCGAGAGCTTTAAAGATGACCTGAAGTCGTTTAAGAGCGAGGGCCGCTTCCTGTGGGACGGCTCAGCTGCCTTGACAACCAGGCCCGCATCGGGGGACGAAATCGATGCATTCTATGAGGTTCTGGACGAAGAGGACGAGGACGAGGTCGAAAACGACGAAGACTCTGACGGCGTCAATATTGATGTCGTGTTCCTGGTGTCAATCGACGAAATAGACGAAAGCACCACCTCTGGCTGATCATTATTCTCGGAGCCCTGGTAGGCTCTCAAACCGGTTCAGCCACTTTACATGCCTTTTCCCAAATCCAATCCTAGCCTTGAGCGCGCACTCGCCGACAAAGGCTATAACGACCCCACTCCCGTCCAAGCCGCCGTTCTCGACGCGGATGCCCTCGACCGCGATCTTCTCGTCTCGGCGCAAACGGGCTCCGGCAAGACGGTTGCGTATGGCCTGGCCATGGCCTCCACGCTGCTCGGCGATGCGGAGCGCCTGAGCCCTCCCCGCGAGCCGCTGGCCCTCATCATCGCGCCGACCCGCGAGCTGGCACTGCAGGTCCATCGTGAGCTGATCTGGCTCTATGGCCCTGCCGGCGCACGCGTCGTTTCCTGCGTCGGCGGCATGGATGTGCGCCGCGAGCAGCGTGCTCTCGAAGACGGCTGCCATATCGTCGTCGGAACGCCGGGCCGTCTGCGCGACCACCTGGAGCGCGGACGCCTCGATACGTCGAAGATGAAGGTCGTCGTGCTCGACGAGGCCGACGAGATGCTCGATCTCGGCTTCCGTGAAGACCTGGAATTCATCCTCGACGCCACGCCGGAGGAGCGCCGCACGCTGCTGTTCTCCGCAACGCTGCCGAAGAACATCGTGGCGCTCGCGCGCCGTTACCAGCGCGATGCGCATCGCATCGACACGCTTGTCGCGAACCAGCCGCATGGCGACATCGAATACCGCGCGATCCGCTGCGCGCCGAACGAGGTCGAGCTTGCGACCGTCAACATCCTGCGCTTTTACGAAAGCCGCGGCGCGATGGTGTTCTGCCACACGCGTGAGGCCGTGCGTCACCTGCATGCGAGCCTGCTGGAGCGCGGCTTTTCCGTCGTCGCCCTCTCCGGCGAGCTGAGCCAGAGCGAGCGCAGCCATGCCCTGCAGGCCCTGCGCGACGGACGCGCCCGCGTCTGCGTCGCCACCGACGTCGCCGCGCGCGGCATCGACCTGCCGGATCTGGGCCTCGTGATCCACGTGGATCTGCCCAACGATCACGAAACGCTCCTGCACCGCAGCGGCCGCACGGGCCGCGCGGGGCGCAAGGGCGTGTGCGTGATGATGGTGCCCTATACCCGCCGCCGCAAAGCCGAGCGCCTCATCGACATGGCAGGCATCGACACGACCTGGGCCGCCCCGCCATCGGCGGAAGAGGTCCGCGTGCGCGACCGCGAACGCCTGATGCATGACCCGATGTTCACCGAGGAAACCACGGAAGAAGATCTGGCCATCGCCCGCATGCTGCTTGCCGAGAAATCGGCGGAAGACATCGCCAACGCTCTCGCGCGCTTCCACCGCGCGCGCCTGCCTGCGCCTGAGGAGATCTTCGATCCCGGTCCAGACCGTGGACCGCGCGAGCGCAAGGACAAGCGCGAACGTGAGACCGACCGCGCATTTGGCGGCAGAGACAAGGGACGCGGTTCGGATGAATCCTACGGTTCGTCGGAAGACATGGTATGGTTCCGCATGAGCGTGGGCCGCCGCAACAATGCCGACCCGCGCTGGCTGCTGCCGATCATCTGCCGCCTGGGCCATGTGACCAAGAAGGAAATCGGCTCGATCAAGATCTTCGATCGCGAGACGAAGTTCCAGATTGCCCAGTCCCACGCTTCGAAATTCGCTGCCTCCACGCGCAAGGCGAATGACGAGGATATCCGCATCGAACCGGCCGAAGGCCCGCAGGGCAAGTCTGCACCTGGCAAGTCTTCCCCCGGCAAGCCCTGGGCCGCGCGCAAGCCCAAGGATGCGCCGGAAGGTGGCTTTGGCGACAAGGGCCCGAGAGAGAAGCGGGACTTCGCCTCGCATAAAGGTCCGCGCAGCGACAAGGGCCCCAAGGAAGGTTTCAAGGGTGGAAAGCCGCCTTACGACCACAAAGGCCCGAAGAAGGACAAGTTCCCGAAAGACAAGAAGCGTAGCGCCGATAAGCGCAGCTGATACATAGACAAACCCGGGCCTCGCTAACAGGCGCGAGGCCCGGTTTCCCGGCCATGCACGACAGGTCGGATGAAGGCCCCTTCCCCTTGGGCCGGACAGGCGATTTGCTTGATCTCATTCAAGTACAGCCAAGCTTTTTAAGAAGAAAAACCCAAACTAAGTAAATGGTAATATTATCCACTCTCTAGCTGGAGAGCAGACAAGGTTTGTTGGATTGGCTAGGTTTTGGTCATCGAAGGCCAAGGGGCAAACAACAATGAAACCGGACATGGACCTGATCGGCGCACTCACCAGCTTCTCGGTGGGCACCCTGGATGGGCGGGATGCGATGATGGTGATCGAGCTGGCCACCACACCGGAGGAATACGAGCGTGGGGTGCGGCATCAGATGCCGGTGGCGATGACGCCGGAGCATGCCCGGGAGCTGGGCGAGGCGCTGCTGCTGGCCGCCAAAGCCGCCCTCATGGGCGACACCCCATCCTACGCCGTCAACTGACTATATTTTTTAAGAACTTAACTCACGATATTATAAGCGCTCCGCTCACCTTAGGGGGCTAGGGAGGCGGAGCGCACATCACTTTTTGTTGCAGTGCAATATATCTTTTTTGCATTGCAACGTGACGTCCTCTAATGCGTTGTCCTGCTTTCCATAACGTTCAAGGATTAGCCGCATGCAGCGCCTAGGAGAAATGCTTCACCAATTGGCCCAATACCGAAGCCAATGGGAAGGCCAGATGAAATCCTCGAATTTGGGCTCCCCCTTCGAGACCTCCCCGACATATTCAAACCGGCTCGTGGAGACACGGGATTTCGGCTCCAATCCCGGCAATTTGCGCATGTTCAGCTATGTGCCGCCGGAAGTGGCGGAGGCCCCTGCCCTCGTGGTGGTTCTGCATGGCTGCACGCAGGATGCCGCCGGCTACGATTACGGCTCCGGCTGGTCGGTTCTCGCGGAAGAGTACGGCTTCATCGTCGTCTATCCCGAGCAGCAGGATTCTAACAACATCAATCGCTGCTTCAACTGGTTTCAGGTGCAGGACATCGAACGCGGTCACGGCGAAGCGCTGTCGATCCGCCAGATGGTCGAGCACGCTGCGCGGGAGCATGGTGTCGATCCCGGCAAGGTCTTCGTGACAGGCCTCTCCGCCGGCGGCGCCATGACATCCACGATGCTGGCGACCTATCCCGACGTGTTCGCCGGCGGCGCGATCATCGCGGGTCTGCCCTATCGCTGTGCCACCACCGTCGCCGAAGCCTTCGAGTGCATGTTCCAGGGCCATTCCCGCCCGGCTGAGGAATGGGGCGATCTGGTTCGTCGCGCTTCCAAGCATGGCGGCCCGTGGCCCAAGGTATCCGTCTGGCACGGCAGCGCCGATGCCACCGTGAAGCCTTTGAATGCGGGCGAGATCATCAAGCAATGGACGAATGTGCATGGCTTGAAGACCAAGCCCGACCGCAAGGAAACCGTTGACGGATATCCGCGCCGTGTCTGGACGAATGCCGAGGGCGAGACGGTGATCGAGGAGTACACCATCACCGGCATGGCGCACGGCACGCCGCTTGCGACGGGCGATGGCGAGAACAGCTATGGCGCCGCAGGCCCATTCCTGCTGGAGGTCGGCATCTCATCGAGCTATCGCATCGCGCAGTTCTGGGGATTGACCAAGGCGGAGCGCAAGGTGCAGCAGAAGCCAAAGGCCCAGACCAAACTGAGCCAGCCTGTGCCGGAGACCGCGTCTCAAGAGAAAGAGACGGTTTCAGCCCGCGTGGAAAGCCTCAAAAGCAAGCGCCGTTCCCCGATTCCGGATGTGAGCGCTGTGATCAACAAGGCGCTCAAGGCCGCAGGCCTCATGCGCTAAAACTTGATAGCCCAAAACGAATTGGGCGCCCTCAAGGGCGCCCAATCGAAACTTCCGTGCGGTCGGCTTACTTCTTGCCGCGGCGCTTGGTGTTGACCAGTTCCTTCATGGCCTTGGCCTGCTCGAACTTCACGTTCTTCGAAGCAGCGATCTTGATGGCCTCGCCGGTCTGGGGGTTGCGGCCCTTGCGAGCCTTGCGCTCGACGAGCTTGAACTTGCCGAAGCCGAAGATCGAGACTTCGTCGCCCTGCTGGACGGACGCGGAGATCGTGTCGAACAGGTTGTCGATGATGTCGCGAGCGAAGGTCTTGGTCAGCTCGTATTCCTGAGCGATGTGCTCGATGAGGTCGTTCTTGTTCATGTAAAGCCCCTTTGATCTGAGGGAATAGCTTGATGATGCGCTTGGCCCTACGAAAAGGCCATATGCCGCCGTCGCATGGGGACAGGTTCCGGTCAAGACGGTTTTTGCATTCCATGCCCTACAGACGTGCGTTCTTATGGGGGAAATGCCAATAACGCAGCGTCAGCGCTGGGTTTTCGGGGGATGAGGGCTTCTCGAAGCACCGAATCARCAACGCTCAAGGCCTCCTGTTTTCGCTGATTCCATCCTCGATCTTGCGCCTCTCCCCGGTCACGCAATTCATGGTGGCCTGGGCGGGAACGAGCTTGAGCGGCCCGCCCTCCAGCCCCGCGATCTCGCGCATGATCTTGGTCCGGATCACCATGGCGAATTGCTCGGGATCGTGCAGGGGGATCATGAAGGAGCCCACGCCGCCGATGATGCATTCCCGGTAATAGGCATCGAGCCCATCCATCTCGGGACTGCCCATGGTCCGCGCGAACATGATCGGCAGGCCGTTGATAACGATCCCTTCCGCGACCGCCTCGTCCCTCGCAAGAGCCACCCTGCGCCCGTCGTTGTTGGGGCCGTCGCCGGAGATGTCGATGACGCGCCGGGCCGCGATCTTTCCCACATCGACGAAAAGCTCGCGGCTGAAATCGATAGCGGCGGAGATCGATGTCATGCCCGCCTGACGCGTGGGCTTGCCCGATAGACTGTCGGCGAACGACCTCGCCTTCTCCGGCCCGTCGATCACCATCCACGGCACGAGAATGGTCTGGTCCTTCACGCCCGACCATTCAACATAAGTCACCGCGATGCGGCCCGCGGGCCCGTTCCTGATCACCTCGTGCACGAGCGAAGAGCGAAAGGCTTCGGCAAAGCCCGTGCGCTGCAGCGTTTGCTCTTCCGACTCCATCGATGAGGAAATATCGACCGCCAGGACAAGCGCCAGATCGAGCTGCGGCTCGGCTCCGGCGGGTAGGATCGGCATGACGATGAGCGACAAACACGCAAGAATACGCCAGAAACGACGAAGCATGACCACCTCCGCCCCTGCCTTCGGTGTCTTTCGAGCAAAACCCGCTGCCCTGTATTCAACGCGGCAAGCTGGACTTTGATGCGTCCGATCCGTGATCAAACATGGGCGCCTTGAATCGCTCTGAAGACAGGCCCAGGATTATTGCGCTCTTTCGAGATACGGCGCGATGGCAATTAAGTTTCGTCGCACGGCGACGCTTGTCGATTCCGATGGAGAGCAGGCGGAGAATTCTAAGCGGCGAAAGCGGAATTCTTGAGAGGGCTGCCGAGGATCGGCAGGTCCGCCTCCTCCATGGGCGCATCGATGGTGCAGACGACACCGGTCGGCGCGAAATCGATCGTGACATCGCCCTGAAGATCCGAGGCAAGGCTGCGTTCGATAAGCCTTGTGCCGAATCCGCGACGCTGGAGCGGCTGAACGAGAACGCCGTCCTTCTCCTCCCACCGTAGATGCAGCCGCGCCGGCTGAACATTGCTGTCGAGCGACCAAGTAATCTCGACGCGGCCAACCGCGCTCGACAAGGCGCCATGCTTCACCGCATTGGTCGCAAGCTCCTGCAGCGCCATGGACAAAGCCAGCGCAGCGCGCGGCGACAGACGAACCTCGGGCCCCTCGCTGAGCAAACGTCCTTCACCGACGCCGCGATAGGGCTCGACGGCCTGAGCCACGATCTCGCGCAGCGCCGCTCCTTCCCAATTCTCACGCGTCAGCACATCATGGGCTCTGGAGAGCGCAAAGAGGCGCGCTTCCAGCGCCATGCGCGGCTCCTGCGCGACACCCGCATTGCGCAGAGTCTGCGCCGCGATGGATTGCACCGTCGCAAGGGTATTCTTCACCCTGTGGTTCAGCTCATGAATAAGAAGCTCGCGATGCTCCTCGGCCTGCTTGCGGCTTCCGACATCGCGGAAGTAAACGGAGAGTCCGCCATCCGCCGTGGGAAAGATGCTGATCTCCAGCCACTGATCGATCACGGATGAGTTGGATTCCAGGCGCACCGGGCTCCTGGTCTCCATGGCATGAAGATGTGCCGTGTAAGGCTCCGACTCGATGGCCTGCGGAAACTCATCCCAGCACAAGCGTCCCATCAAGACGTCGCGCGTCTTGCCCCACAGTTCTTCCGCCTTGCGGTTGACATAGGTGAAGCGCCAATCGCGGTCGACGGCGTAGAAGGCGTCGTTGATGCTCTCGAGGATGTCGCGCATCCGCTCCTCGCTTTCGCGAAGAGCCGTTTCCACACGTGCGCGCTCCACCGCATCCCATGTGCGCTCAGCCACCTGGCGTACGAGAACCTCTTCGTCCTCGCGCCAATGCCGGGGATCGACCTGATGAACGAGTAAGGCGGCCGCAACGCGCCCGCCCTTGATCAACGGCACCGTGATGCCGGATCGCGCACCGATAGCGACATAGGTCGCGGCAATCCCTTCGCCTGCGGTGAGCTGATCGTCGAAAGCGTCATGCAGGCAGACGGTGTGCCCTTCCTTTAGCACTGCGATGAGCGGCTCTCCGAACACTTCCACCGGGTAGCGACCAACAAGGCTCGGCGTGCCTTGATCAGTCCAGTCTCGGTCCACGATGAAGACCTCACCGGTCGGCGTATCTTCCACATAGCCGTAATTAACGCGGGACGCATTGAGGTGCCGCCCTAGCGTTTCAGCCGCCACAGCCATGACCTCGTGAGGGTCGGTGAGGTGGTGAAGCCGCTGATCGAGCTCGAGCCGGAAACGCAAATTTCTTTCAGCACGCTCCTGCGCAACCGTCGCACCATGGATCCACAGCGTACCGCGAATCCGCCCTCCTTCATCCATGACCGGCGAGCAGGAGAAGCTGTAATCCACCTCACCGGAATAGCCGGTGCGCCGGACGACGAAAGTGAGATCGTCCATCTGCGGCGCGTCACCCGTATGGACTTTCGTGATGATCGCCTCCGCATCACGCACATGCTCGGGCCAGACATCCGCGAATTTTTGCCCGAATGCACCCGGATGGCGCTGGTCGAGAATGGATGCATAGCTCCTGTTGTAGAAGATGCTGCATTCAACGCCCCAAAGCAGGAACATGGGCTGGCGCGCACCCAGCATGAGAGCAATGACGGTACGAATGCAGGCAGGCCACGTCTCGGGAGCACCGAGCGGCGTCTGCAGCCAGTCGCAGCCTTCCAGTGCTAGGCTCATGCCGACTGCAACAGGCTGTCTTAGCCCAGCAGACTCGATGTGCTTGGGGTCAAATCTCATCAGATCGGACCCACGACATGGCGTCGGAACGGTCAACGGCCTGTTTGCTGCCTTGCTTCACGTAACGCCCCATGGCTCTACCGCTCTTCTCAGCCGGTGAAATAGCTCTGCATTCTGAACCGCTGGCTTCAAGCCCTGGAGGCTCCGACTCCGAGCAGGTTTCACACGGCATAATGTTATATTGAAAAGATAAAGCCGCATGGGCGAACTGTCACTGCGTTACAATGTACCAAACGTCGACCGGATACACTCCTAGATCATGCCGTAAGGGAAGGTCAGGCATACGTATTTTGCATGCCAAGCAAGCTTTTGCTTCCCAGATTCAGCATCAAGCTTAAGCTTTGTTTTTGTTGCGACGTATCATTTCCAGTAAAACTTAGCCTGAATAAATGAATATGAAAGCGCGAATGCCAAGCTTATCAGGCAATAGCCAAGTTTAACTCTACAAAGGTTGAATTATTTCTCGGCGCTTTATACCGCTTTGCAGACGATATACCGGAACGACCCTCTGCCTTCCGGTCATTTCCAGCCCACTGTCCCAAAGCTCATAAAGCGAGGCATTCATGGCGAGCACTTCGTCCGCTACCCAAAGCACCGTCAATCTTTCCGCATGGGCGGATGTCGCCAATGGCATCGGCGCACTTGTCTATCTCGTCGTGAACGGCGTTCGCGTCGGCGAACCACTATATGTCACTGCCGGACGCTGGAGCGGACAACCAGCGCAGAACCTCACCTTCACGTTCGATGTGCCCGCGAAGGTCGATTCCATGTCGCTCGAGTTCGCCAACGACATGATCGACGGCGGCAATCGTGCGCTCTACATCGATAGTCTCAAGGTCAACGGCGTCGCTCTCACGCCAAGCGAAGCGAAGTTCTACAACACCTGGGGCGGCATCGAGAATGGCAGCTGGAATATATGGTACAACGGCCGCCTCACCTACGACATGACCAACCGCGAGGATATCTTCAAACCTGTTGCCGGTGTGGTGAAGAACGGCACCGAGGGCGCGGACTCGCTTGTCGGCGCAGGCGGGCCCGACACACTCAACGGTGCCGGCGGCAACGATACCCTCGTCGGCGGAGACGGCGCCGACAGCCTTAACGGTGGCGCCGGCGATGACGTGCTGAACGGCGGTGCCGGCATCGACACTCTGATCGGCGGCGCAGGCAACGATAAGTATGTGATCGACAATGCCGGCGATGTGGTCACCGAGCTCGCGAATGGTGGTACCGACACGGTCGAGTCTTCCATCGCCGCCACGCTTGGCACCAATGTCGAGCATCTCACGCTCACCGGCAGCGCCGACATCAACGGTACGGGCAATGCGATCGGCAACCTGATCACCGGCAATGCGGGCAGCAACCGCCTCTCCGGCGGCGCGGGAGTGGATACGCTCGATGGCGGCCCGAATGCATCGGGCAAGATCGACACGCTCGCAGGCGGCGCGAACGACGATGTCTACATCGTGCGCAACGCATCCGACGTGGTGATCGAGAACGCGAACGAAGGCACCGACGAGGTTYGGGCCTCCGTGACCTATTCACTCGCCGCCAATGYGGAGCGCCTCGTCATCACTGGGACGAGCGCGATCAACGGCGCCGGCAATGATCTCGGCAATCGTATCACCGGCAACTCGGCAGCGAACCTTCTTCAAGGACTCGGAGGCAACGACACTTTGGTCGGCGGTGATGGGGCGGATACCCTCATCGGCGGCGCGGGCAGCGGTACGCTCCAGGGCGATGCGGGCGCTGATGTTTTCCGCTTCATCAAGGGCGGCGGCCAGGACACCATCGTGGACTTCAACGCGGCGCAAGGCGACCGCATCGACCTGATCGGCACCGGCATCACCGGCCTCGACAAGCTTCAGATCACCACGACAGGCACGACGCACGTCATCGGGCTGGGCGACGGCACCACGGTCACGCTCACCGCAACCACTGCACCGCAAGCGAGCTGGTTCCAGTTCGATCCGGTCAGCGGAGGCGGCAGCACGACTCCTCCCGGCGGAACGGATGGGATCTTCACTTGGGAAGGCATCAGCCTGCCGTCCTATTGGGGTGGACGCCTCCAGACGCCAGGCGCCGAAGCAGCTCTTGGACAGATCAAGGATACGGGCGCCAACACCGTCACCGTGATCCCGCAATTCTTCATGGCGGATCAGTTCAGCAATGATGTGAAGCTCAACATCAACCCAACTAATCCATGGGCGAGCGAGAGCGATACCTTCGCGCAGGTGAAGCAGGGAATCATCGATGCCAAAGCGGATGGCCTGAAGGTCGTGCTCAAGCCGCATGTGGAGACGGACAACCGCGTGTGGCGCGCTGAGATCGCGCCCACCAATCCGAGCCTCTGGTTCGACAACTACCGCGCCATGATGGTGGAATACGCCAAGGTCGCGCAAGCCGCCGGCGCCGACATGTTCGTCATCGGCACCGAGATGAAGAGCATGACGGTGGCGCAGTACACCTCCGAATGGAACGAGATCATCGATGCGGTGCGCGCGGTCTATAGCGGCCCCGTCACCTATTCCTCAACGGATTCGGAAGCGGCCCAGGTGCAGTTCTGGGACAAGCTGGATTACATCGGCATCAACTCGTATTTCCCGATGACCACCAGTAACAATCCAACCGTCGATCAGCTCATCGACGCCTGGGTGAAGAAGTCGCCGATCTGGTACACCGACAACATCCACCAGGGCATGTCGACCATCGATTATCACAAGTCGATCGCCGACAAGTGGGGGAAGAAGGTGATCTACACCGAGGTCGGCTATGGCAGTTATGACGGCGCCAACAAGGACCCCGGCACCGGCACGGGTTCGAGCACCGTCGACTACCAGGAGCAGGTGGATCTCTACAAGGCGCTCTATCATGTGATGGAGAATTGCGGCGGCCAGTGGCTCGACGGTGCGTTCCTGTGGCAGTTCCATCCCTTCGCCGACCCGACGGCGGATGCGGGCGTGCCGCAGCTCGACTTCACCTTCCAGGGCAAGCCCGCCAACGCGGTGGTGACCGAGCATTATTCGAGCCCTGCTCACGTGACCGGCATCACTCGCATCGGCACGGCCTCGGCCGACAAGCTCGATGGCGGCTATCACAACGACACGGTGAGCGGCGCAGGCGGCAACGACACAATCTGGGGCGGCGCCGGCCATGACATGCTCAGTGGCGGCGCGGGTGCGGATCGCTTCGAGTTCGGATCGCGAAGCGGCAACGACACTGTCTCGGATTTCGACGTCTCCGTCACAACCGAGGTCATCGCCATCGCGAAAAACGTCAACGGCCTGGAGCTGACAACCTTCACGCAGCTCATGGCCCGCACGACGACGGTCGGAGCCGATTCCGTGGTCGATCTGGGCAGCGGCAACAGCCTGAAGCTCGCCGGTGTTACAAAGGCTCAACTGACAGCCAACGACTTCATCTTCATCTGATAAAAGGGAGCGGCATAAATGCCTCTCGAGGCGGTCCGGGCAGCGTCCGGGCCGCCTTTTTTGCTGTTTTTCTGCAAATGAAACACAATCCACTCTCTAGCTGGAGAGCAGACAAGGTTTGTTGGATTGGCTAGGTTTTGGTCATCGAAGGCCAAGGGGCAAACAACAATGAAACCGGACATGGACCTGATCGGCGCACTCACCAGCTTCTCGGTGGGCACCCTGGATGGGCGGGATGCGATGATGGTGATCGAGCTGGCCACCACACCGGAGGAATA
>NZ_JBFUMH010000093.1:0-20973 GCF_054049475.1 Microvirga sp. P5_D2
GGTGGGTAGCATCGATCATGATCCGCTCGGGCTTGGGACCCTCACCCGCCAAGGCGGCGAAGATCCGGTCGAACACGCCGAGCCGGCTCCAGCGCATGAACCTGTTGTAGAGCGTCTTGTGCGGCCCGTATGCCTTCGGGGCATCCTTCCACTGCAGGCCGTTGCGGATGACGTAGACGATCCCGCTGACCACCCGCCGATCATCCACCCGTGGAACCCCATGCGCCAGCGGAAAGGACGGCGCAATCCGCGCCATCTGACGCTCACTGAGCAGAAACAGACCACCCATTCAGAGCCTCCTCGACAGGAGTCCCTGAATCACACCTCAACCCAAATTAATAGGTCCTGAGCCTAGGCTAACTCATCGCCCGTTGTCGATCTCGACGGATCGACAGACTCCTCCGATTGGGCATTGGGCAGTATCGGCTGTCGGGACCCAAGCCGGCCGAACCATTTCCTGCGCCGCACAGAAGCCCGCATCCCGAACGTAGCGGTCGTATGTGTTTGGTCCCGTATGTAGGACGACAGCACCCTGAGTAGCTATGACCCCCCTGGCTTGAGCGCAGCTCATGCTCCGGGTCGAGTTTCGCGACTGGCCCATGACCGCCGATGAGACAGCCGTGAGAACGAGAGCAATAACAAAGGGCTTCATGCTGGTGCCTTCTGGGACTTCAAAGCTCACACCAACAAGGCCGGCTGTCGTCTGTTCCATAAGCGAGGAATAGGCAGCAGGCAAAAGGAGCCCTATCGGCAGGGAATAACCTGACAGGGCTCAGTGTGGTTCTCGGGCGGAAGCAGCTGAGGCCAGCAAGAACGATGGATTTGATGAGGTGTGCGTGCTGCCGCTCATCGCTCCTAGGCTTTGAACACTCCGTGCATCGCTTCCGGCACACCGTCGGGAAGCGAGGTGGAGGGCATCGCTCAAAGTCCATCATGGTCGCGATTTCGCCACCCGCGCACAAGTGTCGTTTCTGCCGTTGACGCCTCGCCAAAGACTGAGAGAGCGACCGGGCTGGAACAGGCTGGCCCGGCTCCTTTCCGCTCTCCACATCGCCTTGGCTGACGCCGGCGCCGCGCTGCCCACATGACAGCTGATGCGGGGCAGCCTGACGACCTCGCTCCAGCCGTCCTCGACCCGTCTTACGCCTACCCTCCGGTTCCTTGTGGCAGGGCACGACGCGGACCCTTCCAACCTCTTGGCCCGTCTGCTGCCATGCAGTTCCCCATCGTGCCCTTCGATGATGCGGAGCACCGTTCACATGGTCGACAGAGGGAGCCATGTGGGCGCTACTCGATCCAACCAGTTCTCGATCGGGAGCCGGATGTGCCCTGCTTGCTTCCAGATGCTTCCTAACGCCGGTGTCGATAAAGATGCCGCCAGATCGGTTGCGATTGTCGGTCTCCAGGCTTGTACGAGGTGCGGAGAGCGAACGCGAGATTTCGCGGAGGCTGGAGCATTTCGCAGAGCAGGCCGTTCGAGAGTCATAGCCTGAACGTCGGGTCTTGAGCCCTCGCATCCGCCAGCGACGCAGAAGCGATTGTTTGACAGGGGCTTCAGCGCCCTGAGCGGTCATTGCCAACGAGCGGAAAGCGCTCACCGATGTCAGCTGCGGGCAGGGCGGCTTATGACGGGGCGACCTAGTGGCCATGGCGGTTGTGCGGGGATGCTAGGTCAGAATGCCAAAATGCCAAAATTCGTTTGAGACGGCGCAGGCATACCCTCAGGCGGCACGCCCGCGCCTCGACAGCTTCAGCCTCGGCGGGGCCGAAGCGCCGCCCGCAAGCCCGGGTGGACCTCATACTCCTCCGCCGGCCGGCCTGGGCCAGTGCGGTGGCGGGGGACCCGCCGAAGGATCCCATGGGACTCCAGCTGCTGCAGGATTGCGGTGAACTGCCGAGGCTCTCGGACCGGGCACCCGCTGCTGCGTCGGAGCTCGCGAGCATTGAAAACTGCTTCTCCCCGATGGGCGATGAAAGAGGCGAGGCGCTTCTGATCCTCCTCGCTGCTCTCCTGTCCTCCTGTGAGAACCCGCTCGGCGCAGGGCAGGTAGTAGTGGTGGATCAGCATGGCCGCTCCCACCACCATCCTGGGGCTGACCTGGTCTGGTGCACCCGCCAATCCGCTCGCAGCGCGCTCGCCCAGTTCCATCACAAGGGCTAGTCGGAGCATGGCTTGCTGGGCCCGCACATAGACGCCCTGGAGCGGGCCTTTCTGGTATCGCGCCATGGCGAGCCAGGTCCGCGCCGCCTTCTCACTGGTCTCGCGACCCTTGGCACAGAGTCCGACCGGATGACCTTGGAAAGGTAGCCGTGTCGGCATGTCGAGGAGGCGTCGCAGAACGGGTTCAAGTCCCGCCGTGGAACCGATGCCGGTGGGCAGACGCGGGTCGCGCTCGACATCGGGCCAAGCCATCAGGCACCGGGCGGCAAACCCGTCATCGTCACGGCCCATAAGGGTTGAGATCTTGTCCGGCTGGATTCCGCCGAGGATAGACAGATGCAGGGCTGGCACAGGGAGTTCGCGGTCATGCCGGACATAATCGTAGGGCTGCCCATCATAGGCCTCCAGGAGCACCGCACGGCCCTGGTGTCCGCCGCGGGTCAGATTTCCTCTCACCAGACCCAAGATTTCATCGCGATGGACCAGCATGCCCCGCGGCTGAGCCATGAGCTGATCTATGATAGCGGCGACGCTGATATCCGTCGCGCAATGGCGAGAGTTGGCACGTGGCACAGCCTCGCGGGTGGCCGTGCGCCGCGGGCGTTTGCCATCCGTCGAGAAAGAACCCTCGTCGGCGGGGGGGAGCGGCACCTTCGCAGAAGAGTAACTCAAGTCGATGGATTTCAGCGCGCCGGCCACGAGCTTCAGGGCATTACTCTTGCCGCTGCCTGGTTCGCCGACGAGAAGCCCCCAGGTCAGGCAGGGCTCATAGATGCCCTCCGCAATGTGCAGGAACACGCTGGTGCCGGCGGCCGCGGCTATTACGGGCCAAGCCGCCGTGGCCACGTAGTCGATTGGCGTGCGCGATCCAGCGGCCAAATCGGTGTAGATCTCGCGCAGTTGCTCCGGCACATGTTCGATCGGGAAGCGCGGGGCCGGCGCGCGGCTCGGCTCCAGAACCGACAGGTCGATTTCGGCGGTCATCGCCGTGTCGCCCACGGCACGGCGGGTCGCCGGTGCGGCGGCGAAGGCCTCGACCGGAGCGGGGCCATTCTGCCCCATCGAGAGTGCATGGCCGGGCTTGTCCACGACCGGCGGAACAGCCAGCTCGACCTCAGGGACGGACACGAGGGCCTCAGCAGCCTCGGTGGTGACGTCGGAACACCTAATGCCGCCCGGCAGGGTATCATCGCGCATCTTTTATCCTCATAGGTACATAGCAGGGGTTTGGCGCAGAAGCGCCGTGGGCTTTTTTGATGTGAGGACCGGTCCGCCGATGATGCTGTGCAATTCGCTGCCTACTGACAAGCAACACAATGTAGGAAAAATAATCAAATTTTCCCGGCAGTAAGCGAAGGGAGTTTCAGGGCTTGGCCGGACCGGCAGGCTCATGGTCAATTGGCCATGAGGATCAGCCCTCTCGGGGCGCTTTGCGGCCGATTGACAGCGCCCGCTTGGGGTGGCCAGACCCGGCTCGGAGGCCTCGTCCGGCGCTCTGGGTCCTCATCTGTCCGCTCAGACCTCCGCGCAGGTCGACCTCGGCCCCGCTTTTCCGCCCCGGCGCATCCACACCCTCAAGTCGCGCGTCCCTGCTGGCCCGGCAGCAGCGCGACTGGTCATCCCAGATGACATTCCTCATGGCACGGGCCTCCTATGCCCTGTGCTGACGGATTGTCACCCGGATCAAGCAAGAATCCAGCTGTTCCTTAGCCAGCCGGACCGATGAGCCAGGGATCCGGGCATTCCGGGGCCGAGGCCCGCTATGCCTGGAAGGCCCGTAGCGGCAGCCAGAGGGTCTTACCGACAAGGCCGGTGCCCATGGTCTGCCGCCGCTCCCGAGGATTTTTGGCATTTTGGCAATTTTGACCACGCCGACCGGGAGCGGCACGGTCTTATGGCCTGATCGGGCCGTTGATCCTCCTGAAGTTCGCGGTACCAACCCCGTCACTGCCACCTCTGCTCGCAACAGCCCTTTGTCAGACCGCTCCCTTTGGGCCAGCCATCTTGCCGCCGTAGCGTCGTTCGAAGCTTCCTCTATGAAGAACCGGACCGTTGGGCCGCAGCAACGGAAGCCTATGCGTCAATTCCCTCGTCGTGATCCCCAAGAGCATTCGGTGGAAACCGTCTCACCAGGCTCCCGCTCAATTTCGCTCACATAAACAACTTTTGCGAATGATGATTGCCGGCAGAAGCGCGTTGAAGTCGCGTTCCTCAGAGGCGCGTAGCCCATGCCGAGCATGGATCGGCTCAACGTCCTGACGGCGGGCGCCAGTCGACGCCCACAATCCGGCTAACTCCGCCCGCCTCCCTCGGTCTTGACGAGGCCACGCTCTCGCGCATCGCGGGACAGATGCGCATGCTCTCCGGGTATTATGACCAGGCGGCAAGGGCGGCCGCTTCTTTGTAGGACAGCAAAGAGCCCCCCTTTTGCGCGCGAGAATTGCCTCAATATGTGCTGTACGCTGACGTCTTGGGCAGCAACGTCCAAACGATGGTAGTTTCGATTTTACGGCAAGTTATCGGTAATTCGTCATCATCCGCTGCAGGGCCACGGACGCGGGCCGGTGAGGGAGCGAAGTATGAGCAACGAACTGAAGCAGTTTAGCCGCCGTACTCTATTAGCAGGTGCCGCTGTCGGCGCCGGAGCGCTCGCGCTCCATTCCGGCGCAGCGTTCGCTGCCGGGCAAACGGTCACGCTCGCGGATATCGGTGTTGGCGATCCCAACGGGGACTGGTCTGGCTACGAGAAGGCAACCGGCAACAAGGTCAACCTTGTCTCGATCGGCAATGGCCCATCGGCGGTCTTGAACCAGCTAATCGCCAGCGGCGGGCGGCAAACCTACGACGTCATCAACGTCGTCGGCGGCATGCAAAAGCCCCTAGTCGAGAATAAGCTGATCCTGCCCATCGATACGAGTCGGCTCAAGAATTGGCAGAACAACGAGTATATCGCGTCCTACCTCAAGCCAGGGTCGAAAGGCTTCGACTTCATCGGCTACGACGGCAAGGTGTATGGCGTCCCGACCGTGCTCCAGGGAGATTCATTTGCCTATCTCCCGGAGAAAGCCGGTGGTGAGCTGAATTCCTACGGAGCATTGTTCGATCCCAAGTTCCGTGGCTATGTCGCACTTGAGGACAACTATACAACGGCAGGTCAAAAGACTGCGCTCTACCTGAAATCAGCTGGATTGGCCGACATCAAAGATCCTTCCAATATGACCAAGGAGGAGATCAAGAAGGTTGTCGATTTCCTGATCCAGAAGAAAAAGGAAGGGCAATTCCGTGTCGTCTGGTCCAGCTTCGAGCAAGCCGTCAACCTCCTCGTGAACCAAGAGGTCTATGTCATGGACTGCTGGGAGCCGATGGTGTTCGCGGCCAAGGCCAAGGGCGTCAACGCCGTCTACGCGTCGCCGAAGGAAGGCTTTCTGCTGTGGGCCATGGCGGCCTACCTCGTCGCGGGCAACCGCTCGCCGGAGAAGATCGAGGCCTCCTACCAACTCCTCGACTACATGCTGAGCCCGGAATACGGCGCGGTGATCACCAATCTGCGCGGATACATGACGAACCCGGCCGCACCGGAGTTCGCCTCGAAGTCCGGTAAGTTTGATCCGGCCACCGCGAAGAAGATCGCCGACATTGATGCGGGCGTGAAGACCAAGTTCCAGTCCGGAGGAACTTGGCAGGCTCGCTGGCCATCGAACATCGAAGCCTATGAGGAAGAGTGGCAGCGCTTCAAAGCTGCGTAACCACAAGGTCGGGGGTGTTGCCATGCGCGCGGCTGTGAAGCGTCGGGACCTGGGGGCGGCGGTTCTGCTCGGAGCGCCTGTTCTTCTGTGCGCCCTTGCCATCGTGGTTCCCTTGATCCTGACGCTGATCATCAGCTTCTGGGAGCGCCAGATGATCGGTATGCGGCCGGGCTTCAGCCTGGCCTCATATGCCTTGTTCTTCGAGGGCGCGCGCTTCTCCGTGCTGCAGAGGAGCTTTTGGGTCGCGACAAGCTCGACGCTCCTGATGCTGGTATCCGCCTACCTCGTCGCGTACCTCATCACCTTCAAGCTGCGACCGAGCCAAACACGGATCTTTCTCTTTCTTCTGTCCGTCCCGTTTCTCGTGAACTACGTCATCCGGACGTTCTCGTGGGCCTATCTCCTCGGGCGTACCGGACCCATCAATCAGTTCTTGCAGGGGACAGGCCTCACGAGCAAGGCCGTCGACTGGCTGCTGTTCAGCGACTTTGCCGTCTATCTCGGGCTCGTGGCGGCCTACATGCCCTTCATGGTCTATCCGATCTGGCTGTCCTTGAGCGCCATCGACAGGCGCCTCATCGAGGCGAGCTGGATGCTCGGCGAACCCCCGCTGGGCACCTTCCTGAGGGTGGTACTGCCGCTTTCGCTGCCCGGCGTTTTTGCCGCTGCCATCTTCGGCTTTGTCGGCGCCTTCGGCGAGGTGGCGGTCTCGCAGATCCTCGGCGGCGTCGGCTACCAGCTCATGGGCAATGCCATCACGAGTTCCCTGGACGTGCTGAACTATCCCATGGCCGCGGCCATGTCGACCGTCGTGGTCGGCTGCATGCTGCTTCTGCTCCTCCTTTGGCTGCGGTTCTTTGATCTGCGGCTCTTCCTGGGCAAGATGCTGGGGCGCTGATAATGAAGCCGTGGACGCGCATTCTGATCTGGCCGTGCCTCGGGGGTGTTCTGCTATTTTTGTATGCTCCGCTCCTGCCGCCGCTTCTTCTCGCGATCCAGGATCCGGCGACCGGGCAGCTGACGTTGCAGCACTTCGGGACGATCCATTCCGACCCGACTCTGATCGGAGCGTTGATGAACTCCGTCATTCTCGCCGCCATCGTTGGGATCGCCGCGCCGTTGCTCGCCTTAGCTGCGGCCCAAGCAGTGCGGTCGTTTCAAATTCCCCGCCTGATCATCACGGTGATCCTGCTGCCGCTCTTCATTCCCGGCGTCAGCATGGGGGTGTCGACCAGCCTGTTTTTCAACCTGACCGGGATTGATCCTTCGCTTCTGACGATGGCGGCCGTTCAGACCCTCTGGGCTCTTCCGTTCGCCTTCCTCATCATTCTGACCGTGATGTCAGGATTCGATACCCTGTACCTGGAGGCCGCCTACACGTGCGGAGCCAACCGGGTGCAGGCCTTCCGCGAGATCGAGCTCCCTCAGATTGCGCCGGGTATCAGCGGCGCGGCGACGTTCTCGGTGATCCTGTCGTTCAACGAAACCATCCGTACGGCGGTCGTGCAGGGGGGAAACAACACCGTCCAGACCTTCATCTGGTCCCGGTATCAGCAGGTCGGCCTCACCCCGAACATGTACGCCCTGATGAGCCTCATCATCGCCGTCACGCTCCTGCTCATCCTGGTGCTCGTGGCGCTGGGCCGGGAACGGCGACCCGCAACCTGAACCAATGGGAGGCACACCATGCCTGAGATTCTTCTGACCGGGTTTCAACCTTACGGAGGGCGTCAGCTCAATCCCTCCGCCGAGATCGTCCGGGCCCTTGATGGAACCGAGATCGGCGGCTGTACTGTCCGGAGCATGCTGCTCCCGGTCTCCCTCGGTGCGGCACGCCAGCCGCTGGACGACGCGATCGCGGAACATCGCCCAGTCCTTGTCGTCTCCACCGGCCTATGGCCCGGGGAGCCCGTCATCCGGCTCGAACGGGTGGCCGTCAACCGGGCCAGCTTCGAGATGCCCGACAATGACGGGCAGCGCCCCTTGGATGAGAGCGTTGACCAAGAGGGGCCGGTTGCCCGGGCGGTGACCCTGCCCGTCGGCACGATCATTGCAGCGCTGCGTGAGAAGGGCATTCCGGCGAGGACATCGGACACGGCCGGAACATTTCTGTGCAACGCGACCCTCTATCGTGCCCTAGGAGCCTGCGAGCGGCTGGGCACCGGCGCGCGCTGCGGCTTCATTCATGTGCCCTATCTTCCGCAGCAGGTCGCTGATCTGCTGAACGACCTCAGCAGCGAGGGGCGTCTTGAGCTGCACCAGCGGGCGGATCTCGCGTCGATGAGCCTGGACATGATGCTGGACGCCGTTCGAACGGCGCTGGCCCTCTCCCTTGAACACGGCTAACCCTCCAAGCAGGACCGAATGATCTCCTCTCCTCTCCTCCATGTTCAGGCCGTCCGGAAGCAGTTTGGCAAGCAGGTCACGGCTGCGGGTGTCGACCTCCAGGTCGCTAACGGAGAGTTCTTCACCATGCTCGGGCCGAGCGGGTCCGGAAAGTCGACGATCCTCCGCATGATCGCAGGGCTTGAGCATCCTGACAGCGGACATATTCTGATCAAGGGCCAGGACGTCACCGATCTTCCGCCGTGGCGCCGGGACCTCGGAATGGTGTTCCAGCAATATGCCAATTTCCCTCACATGAGTGTGGCGCAAAACATCGCCTATGGCCTGCGCCGTCGGAAGCTCGACCGCGATGCCGTCCGCAAGCGCGTTTCCGAGCTTCTCGACCTGGTGAGCTTGCCCGGCTTTGAGGAACGCCGTGTGACACGGCTGTCGGGAGGTGAGCAGCAGCGTGTTGCCATCGCCCGTGCCCTGGCGCCCCGGCCGAGGCTCCTGCTTCTCGATGAGCCCCTTTCAGCACTGGATGAAAAGATCCGCCGCGAGATGCAGGCGCAGTTGAAGGACATCCAGAGGGTCACCGGCACGGCCTTCGTCTACGTGACTCATGACCAGGAGGAGGCTCTGACAATGAGCGACCGGGTCGCCGTGCTGAACGGGGGGCACCTCGTCCAGGTCGATGAGCCGCACGCGCTGTTCCGCCGCCCGAGAACGAAGTTTGTGGCAAGCTTCTTCCGCGGCAGCAACGTTGTCGAGGGACAACTGGTCGGGCAGGGCAGGGGCAGCAGTTTCGAATGTTCTGCGTTCCGGGTCGCCCTTCCGCAACTGTTATCAAGCCCCGCCCATCCGCCTGCCGTGGCGATCCGCGGGGAGGACTTGCGCATCAACCGTCGCCCCAAGCCTGAGGACATCACGTTTGAAGCGGTTCTGGAGCGGGTCGTCTATCGCGGCGTCTACACGGAATACCACCTGAAACTGGCAGACGGGCAGGTTGTGACCGCCTCGGCAACCTCTGGGCGGGCTCTGCCCGCAGGACAGAAGGTTCAAGTGGCCGTACGCCCAGAACGAATCATCCCCCTCCACGCAGAGCCCGCCTGAACGATGGTGGCACCCATCCTTTGACGGCGGGCTTGGCCAGGTAAAACTCAGAATACGCTCGATATGATAGCGACTGACGCGCAGGAGGTCTCCGTCCATGGATTCATGCTGCGTCTTTAGAAGCCTTTCATCAAACTGTCCGGTTTGCTGGTCGCGCGCATGGTTATCAGACCCACGATAATGGCACCCGAAGCGTCGCAGACCGGAGGAACCGGTGGTTGCTCTTGGGCACGGGGTACACCGACGATGACCGATTGGATTTAGGATCCGTTCTTAGAGAGAATCGGGGTATCGGATGCCTGATCGGGGCGTGCAGCCGAAGGCGCTAGGGGCGGGACCGGCCTCGCCGGTGCGATGGCACCTTCTGGACCATCGCCGCGATGAGCAGGGATACGCCGGTGCTCAGGACGATCAGGACTGTGACAAAGCCGAGGACTGTCAGCATCAGGCCTACATGGAACCTTCCTAGGGCGATGAGAGTGCCGATCGCGGTGATCCAGCTCGTGATGATGACGATGAGCAAATTCCCGGCATCCTGCGGGGTCAGGATCGACCCCCATCCACCTTGTTCATGATGCCGGTTAGCATGTCCTGAGGTGCCGCTATTCATCAAAATGATCCACCAAGAGAAGGTCTTGATCCTATCGAGTGAGCTGTCCGTCAGAATGGTCTCAAAAGGGATAGGACGCAGCGCATTGGGAGAGATTTACCGCGATGGCGGGTAAGGCAGAGACATGGATCGGTGCCGGTGCCTGATTGCGTGGTTGGGCAATGCGAGCATTCTGATGTGGATGAGGTGCCTCCAGTCATCAGCGAATTCGCTTCAAGGAAGCCTCACCACGCCGCATCCCGGCACAACGGCGCCCCGGCAGCAGGAGTGGTGCTGAGGTTGCGCGCCTGCGTCGTTCCGCATGATCGGGGCGCATGTCTTCATCCGAGGGTTCGAATCAGGAGGCCGGCGCTTGAACGGGCCAGGGGACCGTGACGCTGATTGCCTCGTCGCTTGAGCCCATCCGCGCCGGTGCTGCGCCTTGTAAACTGTTGAATGAAGTGACCGAGGTGGGCGTCGCAGATCGAATCCTCGCAGAGCGCGGTGGATTGCCGGCGCTATATTACGATGGCGGTCGATTTCAGGGCACGTCTGACCGCGAGACGAGTGGCCTCGGTGTGGCCTGCAGTCAGCAATTCGTCGACGATTCTGAGGGCCATGACCGCATCTGGAAGGCTGGACGGAATCGAACGGCCCGGCTTTTACGCCGTGAATTCCTGTCGCAGCAGCAGCCTCATCGCTCTAACCCATGAGGTAAGCCGGGCTGCCCTTGAGCACCGTAGCCAAGCTCGCCAGGGCATCTCCGCTTGGATGTTGCGCGCCCCGGTGATGGGATCCTCAATAAAGCCTGCCTTATGGTAGTCATTCGTAACGAGACGGGCACACCAAGCTGAGGTTGATGATGACAGAGGCAATCCGGGGTAAGGCAGTCAAAGGGCGGGCTGACGCTGAGAACATTGCAGTCGAGGTCTTCAACTTCATCGTTGCTGACGTGGACCGGATCATCCGTTTCCTGAACATCACGGGCCTTCAGCCGGAGACCATCCGTGAGTCTGCGAGGTCGGCCCATTTCCTGCTAGGGGTGCTCGATTATGCGATCAAGGACGATGAGCTGCTGCGAACGATCCACAAGGAGCTGGGGATATGGCCGGCAACACTCCTGGCGGCGAGCGAACATCTGACACCGGAGCCAAAGAGCAGGCCTGAGAGTGATCCCGCAAGCAAGAAGCCCGAGCCGTCACCGCAACTGCCGAGGCGCAGCCTCTTCGAGTAACGTCACGCCCTCGACAGGCGGAACTGCAGACGCGCAAACGCTTGCAGCGCTCTCGCCTTGGGCTGCCGCCGCTCCAATGTGGTCGTGGTCATGATGCGCTCGACATTTCTTGGGGCGGACTCTAGGGGGCGCATTATACAAGATGCATAGGACCTGGATAGGGAGCCACGATCGCGTCGGATGTGAGAAGCAGAATACCTTCGACCATCGATTGGGCCACAAGGATTCGATCAAAGGGATCCTTGTGAATGGGAGGAAGGGCCTCACCTTCCACGGCGTGGACACTCATGATCGGGAGTTCAGCATAGCCGCTGTCGAGAAGACCGCGCCGCAAGAGCCGCGGATCGACACGGAAATCCGGACGATCAAGCCCCCTTTTGATGGCGATCTCCCACAGACTTGCTGGACTGAACAGCGGTTCATTCTGGAGATCTTCCAGGAATGGCCGTGCTGCGCGTGGAAGCCGATCGGGGTCTCCAGCCGCCCAGAGCAAGAGATAGGGGTCAAGCAACACCTTCATCAGGTCTCACCGCTGAACAGGTGTTCGATCTCCGGGCTGCCGATCTGATCGAAATCGTCCGGTACAGCGAATTGCCCAGCCAAAAACCCAAGCCGACGGCTTTGTCCGGCTGCGGGGGTATCCAGCGCTGTTACCTTGACGACGGGTTTGCCAGCCTTGGCGATCACAAACCCTTCCCCGCGGGCCGCCTTTTCGATGAGCCGTGACAGGTGGGTCTTGGCTTCATGGATGTTGACGATCCGCATCGCGCCTCTCCTGAGCTTAGTTCAGTTAACTGAGTCTCATCATCTCTGAAAATCAAGTTGGTCTCCGGGTCCCTGTCGCTTGGATCAGCCAGGGACGGCGATGATCTGGCTGACCGATGCGTGCTTTCAGGCTGAACGATTCAGCTGGACGGGGACTCGGTGGGACCTGCGGTGGGACTTAGGCCTGAGGGTTGCTCCATGGCCGGTGTGGGCCGTGAATCGGTAGGTCGCTGCTGGCCCGGTCCGCGGAGATCGATCCACTCCAAACCTCTTTCAGAATGACCTGACGCGTCCGCTCCTTGAAGGCGTGCCACGAGCCAAGGCTCGTACCGCAGCCAGCGCAGTGCAATTCAGCCGCATCATGGATTTCGCCTGGAACGGTGATGGAGGGGCCGCCACATGACGGACAGGCAAACTGGTGATGGGGGCCAAGAGCCGTCAATGAGCCCTCCCTGATGGCGCTGTGCAATGCTGGACTTTTTGCAGCGGCCTCATCGGTTCGTCAAATGCAACTGGGCTGGATGCTAACCGGCGACCATTCCACGAATGCGGGATCTTGCTCTGCAGGACAGCGATGGAGACACAGGTGTCGAGCATCAGCTTGGGCCCGGCCTCGACCCGATCCGGTGCAAAGGGCGGATCCCGTGGGTGGAGGGCTGCATGGGACAGATGCTGCGCCTTGACCCGCCGCAGCGCGGCCGCGCTGCCAGCAGACGTCGAAGGGGCGTCTTACCGGAGGCACCGGATCAGATCGCTGGGCAGGGAACCTTGGGCCGCCCGGGCGTGGACCGCCAGAAGTGTGGCGATGCTGGCCGCATCGCTGATTGTTCCATCGAGCGCGGCGGCCACCGCATCCCGGAAGGGCAGCCGACGGACGGTGAGTTCCTCCTGAGGGTCCGGGTCAGCCGCACCCTGTTCGAGATCCCAGGCCACAAAGCAGGGCGCGGTTTCATCGGTGATGCCCGGTGACACCATCAAGCGCAGCACCTGCAGCCATTGGCCAGCCACCGCGCCGGTTTCCTCCTTCAGCTCCCGTTGGGCCGTCTCATACGGATCGACCTGTGTGGGGCCGGACCCCCGAGGCAATTCCCAGGTGTAGCGCTGCGCGACGTACCGGTACTGGCCGATGAGGCAGGTGCTGCCGTCGTTGAAAATGGGGAGCACGGCGATGCCATAGATGCGGAAGCGCAGGGCGGTGTAGGGGTGGACCTTCCCGGAGCGGTGCCTGACCTCGTCCTGGTCCACATCAACATAGCGGCTCTCATAGAATCGTTGGGAGGAGAGGGTCTGCCACGGATTGCTCTGGTTGGGCATGGTTCGCCATTCGGTTCGAGGGAGTGCGTCTCGGGATAGCACAGGCCGTCCATTCCTAACGCTCATCGGAAGCTCAGAGCTACCAGAGCCGCTTAGCATACAAGGCGGAGGTGAGGCGCGGCCTATCGTCGATAAAGACCCAGACGGGGGGATCTCCCGCCCAAGCCGAAGGGCATTTCATGAACGATAGGATGGGCACTGTCAGATCCTTCACCGCAGTGGGCGCAGCGAGCTATCCCTGCACCAACCTACTCGCTGGTGGCTCCATGCACCGAGTCCCAGCAGGCTTCGGCGGCCGAGTCCATCTGTAAATCGGCGAGGATCTTTTCTCAAAGTTGGTAATACTGTGGGCCCTGTACTTAACCACAACTGGAGGTGACATAATACCCATTAGCCGATGAGAAGAATTGGATAAGGGCCAATACTCTCCGAGTCTCGTCTTCTCCCGGTGAGAGTATGGCTGCTGCAGGTGAAACTGTTCGAGCCAACAATCCGTCGATTGACGGTGTTTTGTCCGGTCTGCAGTGGAACGGTTCGGAGGTGACTTACAGCTTCCCTGCCCAAGCCGCTTTTTACGGGACAGGGTATGGCTCAGGAGAGCCGCAAAACAATTTCGAACCCCTTACCAACTTTCAGATCAGTGTCGCCCGCTCGATCTTCCGCATGATCTCAGCCACTACAAATCTGACCCTCACCGAAGTTGAGGAAACCGCATCCACCCATGCGGACATTCGCCTCGCCATGTCCGGAGGTGCAGAAACAGGGTGGACCTACACCCTCGATGAAGCGGGTGCCGGAGGGGATTCCTGGTTCAACAGTTCAAGCGGTCGGTACGATGCGCCCGTGATCGGCAACTTCGCTTTCTGGACTTTCCTTCACGAAATTGCACACACCCTTGGGCTGAAGCATGCCCACGAAGACGCCGTCTTCGGGCGCGTTCCGGTTGATGTCGACTCCATGGAGTTCTCCGTCACGACCTACCGATCTTTCGTTGGGGCCGCCGGCGCGCGCGTAGAGAATGAGCCGTGGGGCTATGCTCAATCCTTGATGATGGGTGATATCGCCGCTCTGCAACAGATGTACGGGGCCAATTTTTCGGCCCGTGCAGGCCCGACCACTTACCGGTGGGATCACAAAACTGGGCAGGCCTTCATCGACGGCGTGGGTCAAGGTCTTCCCGGCGGGAACAGGATCTTCTGCACGGTGTGGGACGGCGGCGGGATCGACACCTATGATTTTGCGAATTACCGAGCCGACCTGTCTGTCGATCTTCGCCCGGGACACTGGTCGACACTTTCAACCGGGCAACTCGCTTACCTGGGGGGCTTCCGATTGGCCCGCGGCAACGTCGCAAACGCTTTGCTCCATCAGGGTGATCCTCGATCCTTTATAGAGAACGCCACGGGTGGGAGCGGCGACGACCGCATTGTTGGAAACAGCGCGGGCAATCATCTGAAAGGCCGACAGGGCAAGGACAGACTGTTCGGTTTAGAAGGCGCGGATACCCTCAACGGAGGGCAAGGTCATGATGTCCTTAGTGGCGGGGAGGGACGGGATGTCTTCGTCTTCAACACGACGCTGAGCGCCCACCGAAACCGGGATACCATCTCCGATTTTAACGTCAGGGATGACAGTCTCTATCTCGACAATGCCGTGTTCAAATCCCTCGGTGCAGGTTCTGCCCATCATCCTCAGAGACTGAAGAAGGCGTTTTATTCCATCGGCGAAGAAGCGCGGGATCGCAATGACTTTATTGTCTATCACAAGCAAGACAAGGTTCTGCTCTACGATCCCGATGGATCAGGGCCGAAGCAAGCCGTGCCCATCGTTACGTTCTCCAAAGAGTTGAAGATCACCAGCCATGATATCTTTGTTGTCTGATCATGCTGAGTGCACAGTTCAAGCAATCCCGACGCCGGGAGGGTCCTAGAGGGACTTCGATCTGAGGCTGAATCCGTTGAGGGGGCTGAGTGTTGACAGGGCGGGTCGCGCAGGGGCTGGATGCCCCGGTCCTCTATTGTGGTGGCTTGTTCCCTCCGGATCGCGATTACCCCTCCCGCCGTCGCGTTTAAGACAGGTCGAATTTGCCTTGGACCGATCGTGCGGCCTCCACCAGTCCGATCCAACGTCTCACCACCGTATCGGACAATCCGGTGCTCGCCGGGGTGGTGCGGCCATTGCCCAGGAGGACCTCGACGCCGCCTATGGCAGGGTAAGGTTGACCGGCCTGCCGCGTGATCAGAGGCCAGGCTGATGCAATGAGAATCGCGGCAGACGTGTTCCCGCGTGAAGGTCCTTGTTTTGTGGACGGCGAAACAGGGGAGGGGCGGCATGAGGCGAGCCTCCAACCGCGGACATGCGAGATCAACCCCATGCACAGTAGGTGCGCGATTTCAGTCCCGTGAGTGAGGAACATTTGGGCGTTGGGTCGTGCACGCACGAAACAAGGACATCCGAGAGAATCTGAGGTGGCTGTTCCATGGAAAGGGCGTCTGCAGACGCCCCATCCCTAGTCAGTAGCGGTAATAGCCTCTTGGTGCAGGGCGCCTGACCGGTGGCCCATAGTACCGCCTTCCGTAATAGCGCCTTGGCGGCCCATAGTATCGGCGGTCGTAATAGCGACGCCCGTAATAGCGCTGCGGAGGAACATACCGCCGCGGAACATATCGACGGCGCGGTGGCCCATAGTACTGCGCATAATGTGCAGTGTTACCGAGCGTCTCAATAGCGGCTGTGGCTTGCGGAAGTGAATTTGGCGCTGCTGACGCAGTAGCGGGGTTGATCCCAAACCCGCCTAGGGCCAGCGAACAGATGACGAGCATTTTCTTGAGCAAGGCTTACTCCTTAGCTTGGTCGGCTGAGCGACCAAGCAGGTGAACGAGCGCCCTAGCCTGAAGTTCCCAAGCTGATCGTTTACATCCTTGATGGCCGATGTCGTCTTTCAGAATACGGGGCCTGCAAGAGATGAGCCCCGCCGACATGATCGCGGAGCTTTCCCATATCAGGTTCCGACAGAGTCCTTGACGCACTTGTTGGTGAAGCTCGTCTTAGCAGCGCCATGCAGCTTCTTCTCTGAGGCCTGACTGTCGCAGGACGCTTTCATTTCCCGCTCGCACTTGGTCATGAAACTGGTCTTAGCGGCTCCATAGATCTTCTTCTCAGTAGCCTGGGCTGTGCAGGATGATTCAGCTGCCATCGATGCAGTTGAGATCAATGCCAAGGCAAACGCCGTTACCAGAACTTTCATCGTCATCTCCTCCAGGGCAACAGGCCCTTCGGGAGGAGCTAGAGCACCGGGCACAACCGGGCAATAGATAGAAGAATGCCTGGCAAGTCCGACATCCGTAACGACGGCTGTCTCATGGTTGAGATAAGCCCCAGCGTCAACGGTGAAGAGAGCATCGCTGAGAGGCTGGGACTGTGGCACCCCGTCAAATAAGGCAGGGTAAACCTGAATTGACCACCCATTGCCGTTCATTGTGATAGGTTCAGATGCTCAGCATTTTTGCAGGAGCAGATCAATGCGCCTTTTGGCACCCGCCTTCGTCCTGGCCCTCTTGGTCGGCCCCCAAGCTGCTTTGGCTCAGGATGGGAACGTTGTAGCCCCTTCAGGGAATGCAATAGAGCAAGCGACAGTTGATGCAGATAAAAGTGCTGCACTGTCTGAAGTCAGCCGGAAACGGGCCGAAGCTCTACAGCGTGCGCGAGATGCGAAGTTGGAGAGATTAACGCGCAGCATCTGCACCGGCTGCTGACAAGGGTTGCCCCTTGCCAGTATGTTGAGGAGTGGCTGGCCGAGAGCCTTGGATTGTTGAGATAGCCTAGCCAACCAGTAAGGCAGCGCTCATGCAAACCACAGCAGCTATGGGCATGAGGAAGAAGAGCCACTGAGGGCAGTGGCTGGCGCAGTCCTCGGCATCAAGGACATGGTCGTGGACGTCTCGATTGATCGTATTCATGATGCCCGGCAAGTATCGGCCGAGCATCTCAGTTTTATGACCATAGCCGTAAGGCTGGGGCTGTTGAGGTAGGTCGGAGGAAAGGCGCTAATCGAGCAGGATGACGCCTGCTATGCCAAGAAGCGCGAGACCACCTATCAGACCGATCCATCTTAAGGCGCGGGCCATGTTGTCGCCGGCTCGACTCTTGATGGCATGGTCTAAAAGGTCGATGTCATCTTCCACTGTGGACGTCCTCTCGGCCGATTCCTCGGTAGGAAAGGTGTCCGTAGCCAAGAGCGAGAGTCGACCGTCAATGATTGCATAGCTTCGCCGTTCAGGCGCATCGGTCTCCTTAGCGGATAGTGAGTGAAAGCACGAACACCAGCGCTGCGACAGCTACGATAAGCACGCCCCAATCGAGGACGTGAGCCAGAGCGTCATTAGCGTGATGGGTATATTGTCTTTCTATCCGGGAAAGTTAGCCTCAACAAATGAGACTGGCACCTCCCCTAAAGCGGTAGATGCGTCGTATGGTGAATGAGAGCCTGAGGGCCCAACCTCTACGTCGAAGAGAGCATCGCTGAGCGCTTGGGTCTCCTGAGGGAGCCTATAGCGGCCATCCGAACACCTCGCTGACGATAATCCAAACACACAAGACAAAGCTGGCCAGAATTGCGATCCAGGTGAAAAGGCTAAAACAGACTGCTTTAGCGAGCCTGTTTCTGCGATGCCTTGCCGATTTCAGGTCTTCGTCCAGCGCGCCCATTCCTTCTGCACCAGACAAACAAGCATCCGCTACTGGCCGCAGAAGTCGATTAGGTAAGACGATCTAACCCAAAGTTCCGGGGTAAGAGGGCCCCTTGCCCGTAGAGCAAGGCAGCGACAGCACGCCGCCAAGCAACGTCAGCTGGCTACGCGATCACCGAATCTCAGTGTTTGTCAGAGCCACTGTCGGACTCTCCGGCAAAATAGGTCAGGCTGTGAACGGTTATCGTTCTCAGCATTGAGTGAGCTAAATCGTAGGTGAGCCAAAGGCATGATGGATCTGAAGAACAGGTCCTCAGTACAGGATGATATCCGAATTTTCATAGACAGCCCCCCCAATTGGCTAATCCAACAATAGAATGCTGACTTGATTCGCTGAGCGCTCGGAGGAGGTACTCTGACGCTCCACGGTGGTAGGACCAAGGTCGGTAAGCACACGTTACGCCCATGATGCTCACCCAATGACAGCCCCTTTAGATCGCAGAGCGCGGAGCCGTGAGCACGACGCCAAGCGCAGTGGGTAAGCTCACTAATGATCTTCACGAAAGCACTGTAACTGAAGAGGCCTGCGTGCCGGAAAGGGGCTGCCGGTGGTTTCAGGTCAGCGCTGCCGGCGAGAAAACCCGCGACGTGCAGGCCAATCCCTGCCCGACCGTCACCAGAGGGGAAGTGAGATTGCTTGAACGCTCCTTGCACTAAGACCGTTAAAAGTCTATATTCAGTCCTATCTGATTGCCGGGGGAACAGCAATGCGCTACTCATCTCAAGTCAAGCCGATCAGCTACCTCAAAGCCAATGCCGCCGAAGTGTTGACGGACCTAGCCGAACGGCGGGAGCCGCTGGTCATCACACAGAACGGTGAAGCCAAAGCGGTCTTGCAAGACATTGCTTCGTTTGAGGAAACCCAGGAAACGCTGGCGCTTCTGAAAGTCCTGGCTCTGGGCCACCAGGACGTGGCCGCAGGCAAGATCAAGCCGGCCACTGAGATCGTCGCTCGCTTGCGCGCCAAACGGACAACCGCCTGATGGCAAACCCGCCCGCGCGGTACAAAGTCCTGCTCACCGACGGTGCGGAGCAGGACTTGGAGTTGATCTACGACTACATCGCAGAGTTCGACGGCGTGGCCAGTGCCAACCGCGTGTTGGATCAGTTGATGGAGATCGTGGAGAGCCTGTCACTCTTTCCGGAGCGCGGCAGTTATCCGAAAGAACTGGTCGCGCTGGGCATCAAAGAATACCGGCAGGCCTTGTTCACACCGTACCGTGCCATCTACCGCATCACAGGAAAACAGGTCATCATTTACCTGATCGCCGATGGCCGACGCGACATGCAGTCGGTGTTAGCGCGCAGGTTGCTCGGAGCCTGACCGCACGGGCACACGATGGATGGCGGCGCCATTATCAGGGCTCTGCACAATTCCCTGTTCCAAGGCGCGGTTCGGTTCGCTCGGCTCGCTTCTGCAATTCTTCAACTGCACCTGCCATCCTATGTTACACACTCTCCGTGAAGATCATTAACATCAAGCCCAGGCTGTCCTCTGCCCCTCCAAGGCTGAAGTCTCCTCCCAAGATCGTCGACCAGTTCTACTCCTCTCCCGAGTGGAGGAAACTGGTCGCTCAGATCAAGAGGCAGAGAGGGGCATGCCGCCAGAGGTGTGGATCACCAGACTGGATCATCGCTGATCATAAGGGTGACTGCGCCATAAAGGGTCTTGGAAGCGGAGACGCCCCAAGTCGTGATGATGGCTGACATCGGGATGCGCTGGCTTTGGCAAATGCCTGAAGCCTCTCCGGGTTCAATCCCGGCACTGGGTCCGGTGTACAGAGACTGCCGCTCGCTCACTTTAGAGAAATGAATTCGCGACATGGGTGACAAGGCTGGGATTAACCGAAGGTGAGCGGGCAATAGTTATGGATTTTGCATTCCAGGCTGCACCAGCGCCCCCTTCAATCTCAGCGTCGATCGTACTGAGGTCCGGTTTGTTTTGCAGTGCCAATAATATCGATATACGGATCTGGATTTTGTATCATGGAGGGTATGATGCGTGTCGCAAGATGAGGCGATACCCTTGCGATTCGTCTCCCCGCCACCGTCGTTGAGGCTCTGGGTCTCAAGGAAGGCGACGATATCGAAATTTCGGTCGCGGGATCGCGGACGTTCGAGGTTCGAGGAAGCGAGAAGTGACTGGAGTCTTGGCTAGCTTGCGCAAGTATCGTGGTCGCCTTCCCAAAGGGTTCACGTTCGATCGCCTCAAGGCCAATGAGCGCTAAGCGATTCCTCGATGCGGAGGTCATTCTTGACCTGCTATTCGGGGTGCGATCAGGGCTAACCGGTGGAGCCGCATCTCGCGCAGGGCGACCACTTTCATGGATAGAGCCACATGCGGCCTCTCTACCGACGGGGTTTCATCGGGCCGAGACAGTGGCTGCTCGATCATCAAGGTGCGAGAAGTCGCATGAGGCCGTCGGGTAGATCCTTGCGCGCTGCCCGACTTTGCACCGTCAGAAGAGTGGCAATGCTCACAGCATCTTGGATCGTACCATCAAGGGCAGCGTCCACGGCGTCCCGGAACGCAAGCCTTCTGATGGTGAGGTCTTCTTGCGGGTCCGGGTGAGCGGCCTTTTGCTCAAGATCCCATGCCACAAAGCAGGGAGCCCGCTCGTCGGTGATGCCCGGCGAGACCATGAGGTTTGACAGCTGCAGCCATTGTCCCCCTGCCAATCTAGTTTCCTCTTCAAGTTCTCTCTGCGCAGTTGCGAGCGCAGGTTCTGTCTTGGGGCCTGAGCCGCGCGGTAACTCCCAGGTGTAGCACTGCGACAGGTAGCGATACTGTCCGACCAGGAGGGTGCTGCCATCAGATAGGATCGGCAAAACAGCGATGCCGACGATGCGAAAGCGAAGTGCTGTATAGGGGTGCACGCGTCCGCTTCGGTGACGAACTTGGTCCTCCTGAACATCGACATAGCGGYTGTCATAGAAGTGTTGCGTGGACAGGGTCACCCAAGGATTGCTCTGATCTG
>NZ_JBFUMH010000094.1:0-20956 GCF_054049475.1 Microvirga sp. P5_D2
ATGCCTATCGCGGCTCGAAGCTCACCATGATCTTCCAGGAGCCGATGACCTCCCTCGATCCGCTCTACCGGATCGGTGACCAGCTGGCGCTTCCGCTCACCACTCATGGGGGCTTAAGCAGGTCGGCGGCCCGCAAGCGCGCCATCGAGCTTCTGGAACTGGTGCGCATTCCCGATCCCGCGCGCCGCATCGATGCCTATCCGCACGAGATGTCCGGCGGCCAGCGCCAGCGCGTGATGATCGCCATGGCGCTCGCCAACAACCCGGACGTGCTGATCGCCGACGAGCCGACGACCGCTCTCGACGTGACGGTGCAGGCACAGATCCTTGAGCTTCTACGCGACCTGCAGAAGCGCCTCGGCATGTCCATCGTGTTCATCACCCACGATCTCGGCATCGTCCGCCGCTTCGCGGACAGGACCTATGTGATGAAGCGCGGCGAAGTGGTGGAAAGCGGCAGCACAGCCGATCTCTTCGCCGCTCCCAAGCACCCCTATACCCAGATGCTCATCGACGCCGAGCCCACGGGCCGTAAGGAGCCTGCGCCCGCAAACTCACCTGAAATCCTCGATGCCAAGAATATCCAGGTGACCTTTACGCTCGAAAAGAGCTTCTTCGGGAAGGCCACCCATGTTCTGCGCGCCGTCGATGACGTGAGCCTGACGGTGCGCGCCGGTGAGACGGTCGGCGTGGTGGGTGAATCCGGCTCCGGCAAATCCACCCTCGGCCGCGCTATCCTCAAGCTGCAGCCGGCCTCCGGCATGGTGCGCTTCGAGGACCGCAACCTCGCTCCGCTCGACCGCGCGGGCATGCGTCCCCTCAGGCGTCACCTCCAGCTGGTGTTCCAGGACCCCTTCGGCTCCCTCTCCCCGCGCATGACGGCGGGTGAGATCGTGACCGAGGGCCTGCTCGTCCACGAGCCCAGCATTTCCCGCAAGGAACGCGACCGCCGCGCGGTGCAGGCCTTCGAGGAAGTGCAGCTCGAACCGGGTTGGCGCAACCGCTTCCCACACGAATTCTCGGGCGGCCAGCGCCAGCGCATCGCGATTGCCCGCGCCATGATCCTGCATCCCAAGCTCGTGGTGCTCGACGAGCCGACCTCGGCGCTCGACCGCTCGGTGCAGAAGGAGATCGTGGAGTTGCTGCGTGGCCTGCAAAAGGCCCACGGCCTCGCTTACGTCTTCATCAGCCACGACCTCGCAGTTGTGCGCGCCCTCTCCGACGAGATCATAGTGATGAAGAGCGGCAAGGTAGTGGAGCGCGGCAATGCCGAACAGATCTTCGAGCGTCCGCAGGAGGACTACACCCGCGATCTGATCGCCGCAGCGTTCCTCACCGAGCGCCAGAAGGCCGAGGCTCAGGGCGCGTCTCTAGCATCCTGATATCTCGGGAACCGAAAACCATGGCGCGGATTTGACTCCGTGCCATGGCAAAGCTCGCTACCTATCGCGCCAAGCGCGACTTCACCAAGACGTCCGAGCCGTCGGGCAAGGCCGCCCGGCGCAAAGGTTCGTCCTTCGTCATCCAGAAGCATGACGCCTCCCGCCTCCACTACGATTTCCGCCTTGAACTCGATGGAGTTCTGAAAAGCTGGGCCGTCGCCAAGGGACCGAGCCTCGTCAAGGGTGATAAGCGTCTAGCGGTCGAGGTCGAGGATCATCCGCTCGCTTACGGAAGCTTCGAGGGCACCATCCCCGAAGGCCAATATGGCGGCGGCGCCGTCTTGCTATGGGATCGTGGCATTTGGGAGCCCGAGGGCGATCCGCACGAAGCTTACGAGAAAGGCCGCCTCACCTTTCGCCTGGATGGCGAGAAGTTGCACGGCACGTGGCATCTGGTCCGCATGGCGAAGCGCCCACGCGAGAAGCAGCCCTCCTGGCTTCTGATTAAGGCCGAGGATGCGCATTCGCGCTCGGAGGACGATCCCGACATTCTGGAAGAAGCGCCGCTTTCCGTGAAAACCGGCCGCTCCATTGAGGAGATCGCTCCGGCGCGGGCAAAGAAGAGCGCGGCGAAGAGAACAGAATCGTCTAAAAAGGCAGCGCCAACAAAACCTGAAAAATCCACTTCGCGCGCAAAGAAAGCCTCCTCCCCCGAGAAGACAGCGAAGTCGCCGAGCATAGAGGTTGCAGGCGTTCCGTTGACCAGTCCCGACCGCCTGCTGTGGGAAGATCAAGGCCTCACGAAACAGGAACTAGCGGAGTTCTATGCGGGCATCGCCGATTGGCTGCTGCCGCATCTGGTGAACCGCCCCCTCACCTTGATCCGCTGCCCTGCCGGTGCGGAAAAGAAGTGCTTCGTGCAGCGCCATTCCTGGGCTGGCATGAGTTCACTCATCCATACCGATCAGGTGCCGGATGAAAAGGGAACGATGGAGGCTCTTTCCGTTCGCGATATCCAAGGTGTCGTCGCGCTCGTGCAGTCGGGCGTTCTGGAGATGCATGTCTGGGGCGCCACACTCGCCGACCTCGAAAGACCCGACCGCCTCATCTTCGATTTCGATCCCGATGAAGGCTTGGAATGGCCTCGCGTGATCGACGCCGCGAAAACCATGCGCGAACGCTTGAAGGCGATGGGGCTTGAGAGCTTCGTGAAGACCACTGGCGGCAAGGGTCTTCACGTGGTTGTGCCTGTGACGCCGAAAGCAACATGGAAGGAAGCGTTCGCCTTCACACGCAGCGTTGCCGAAGCCATGGCCTCGGACGAGCCGGACCGTTACACGACCACCTCCGTGAAGCAGGAACGCAAGGGCAAGATCTTCATCGACTACCTGCGCAACAATCGCGAGGCATCGGCCATTGCGCCCTACTCGACGCGTTCGCGCCCCGGTGCACCTGTGGCGACGCCCATCGCGTGGGAGGAGTTGACGGCGGAACTGAAGCCTAACGGATTCACGGTCGAGAACCTAGACAAGCGTTTAGCCAAACTGCGGAACGACCCTTGGGCGGATATCGATAAGATCGATCAGGTGCTGCCTGCGAAGACGAAACGATCATCGCGCAAAAGCTGAGTTCAGAACAGAGGTGCCTGAATCCCCTCGACCCTGAAGGTTTCCTGCACGGCGGGCCGTGCCGCCACGCGTTTGGCCAGCGCATTGAGATTAGGGATGGTTCGCGCCGGACGCGGCATGAAGCGGCTCCAGCGGATCAGCATGAACAGGAAGAGGTCCGCTGCGGAAAAGCGATCCCCCAGAAGCCACGGCTTGTCGCCGAGCTGTTCGGAGATGACGTCGAACATGCGGTTGAGACGCTCGCCCGCCGCCTGCTTCACGCTCGGCGCCGCAGCCTCATCGCTCACATGCTCATGCGGATAGAACCAAGCGCGATACTCCACTTGCGGCGTGTTCGTGAGATGCATCATCCACTTGTAGAACTCCGCCCTCTCCTTCGTGCCTACCATTGGTGCAAGGCCTGCTTGGGGAAACTTGTCCACGAGGTGAAGGGCAATTGCGGCGGTTTCGAATAGCACCAGATCGCCATCGACCAAAACCGGAATGCGGCCATTGGGATTGAGCTTCAGATACTCTGGCCGTTTCTGAGCCTTGTTCGCCTGATCCACGAAGCGCAGCTCGAAATCCGCTCCAATCTCACGCAACAACATATGCGGCAGGAGGCTGGCATTACCGGGAGAATAATAGAGAGCAAGCACGGATAGGGCCTTCTTCGTATACCGTCTCTTTGTTAAGGCCTGTGCACGAGACGGTAAAGATGCCGGATCATAGGATCCCAGTCTTCCTTTCACGCACCATCGCCCTATCGTCTTGATCAACCCGGAGGATGCGAGTGATGAACGACCTGAAGAAATTGATCGAGAAATTGCAGGTCAAGCCGGGCGAAAAGGCGAAACTGAAGACGCGTGATCCGCGCGACTCCTCGTTCGTCGACGACGAGGAGGAAACCAAAGAGGCCACCGCCGCCCTCGCGAAGGACATCGATGCCCTTCAGGATCGGCTTTACGCCGAAGGCTCACGCTCGCTTCTCGTCGTGCTTCAGGGCACCGATACCTCAGGCAAGGACGGCACCATCCGAGGCGTGTTCAACACGGCAGGCCCCTTGGGTGTGTCAGTCACCCCGTTCGGGCCGCCGACCAAGGCCGAGCTTGCCCATGATTATCTGTGGCGGATTCACGCCGCCTGCCCGCGCCGGGGCACCATCGGCATCTTCAACCGCTCGCATTACGAAAGCGTGCTGATCGAGAAGGTCAAGAAGCTCTCGCCGGCCAAGGATATCGAGCAGCGCTACGACCAGATCAACGACTTCGAGAAGTACCTTTCCGCGAACGGCACGACCATCCTGAAATTCATGCTCAACATCTCGAAGGGCGAGCAGAAGGAGCGCCTGCAGGAACGCCTCGACGATCCTGCGAAGAACTGGAAGTTCAATCCGGGCGACCTGGAGGACAGAGAACTGTGGGACGAGTACCAGGATGCCTATGAAATCATGCTGAATCGCTGCTCGACGTCCTGGGCACCGTGGTACGTGATTCCGGCCAATCGCAAATGGGTGCGCAATGCCGCCATCGCGACCATCGTGAAGGCGACGCTCGAGAAAATGGACCCTCAATATCCCGAGCCGAGCTGGAAACCGGAAGACTTCAAGATCCCCTGACGTCCAGAAATGCAACCTTCGTCGAAAGCACTTGCCGAGACAGGGGTTCGGCGCGACAATAATCTCATGAAAAGCATCCTCGTCCCGATCGAAGACCACGGCCATATCGAGCCCCAGCTTGAGACCGCCCTCCTGCTGGGCCGTACCTTTGACAGCTATATCGAGGGGCTGGCGATCACCCCCGACTACCCCGTGGTCCTGCCGGTGGATATCGCCATCGGCGTCCCCTCTCCGATCACCCCTGAAAACCGCATGGAAATGGCGCGTACCTGCCGGGAGCGGTTCGAGGGCATCATGGCGGCGAAGCAGATCTCACGCTCGACCTCGGGACTGTCTGGCCTGAGCTTCGGCTGGCGCCAGGACAGCTTGACGGAAGACGCCTTCCTCGGCGCCTATGGCCGCGTTTTCGATACCATCGTGGTCGGAAGGCCGGACGGCTCCGATGGCCAGACCCGCCTCTCCACGGTCGAGGCGGCCCTGTTCGAAACCGGACGCCCTGTGATGATCGCCCCGCCGGTCGCACCGCGCACCTTCGGCGAAATCGTTGTGATCGCCTGGAATCGGAGCACCGAGACGGCCCGGGCCGTTCTGGGCTCCATGCCGCTGCTCAAGAAGGCACGGCGCGTCATCGTGCTGGAGATCGAGGATTGGGGCGTTCCTGGCCCCTCGGGTGCGGAGCTCGTCCGGTCGCTGCGCATGCACGACATCCCGGCCGAAGCCATTGCGGCCACAGACCCCTCCGACAAGCCGGGCGAGGTCATTCTCGCCGAGGCTGCCGGGCTCGGCTGCGATCTTCTGGTCAAGGGCGCCTATACCCAGAGCCGCCTCAGGCAGATGTTCTTCGGCGGCGCGACGAGCCACATCCTGAGCAACACCACGATTCCCGTTCTCATGGCTCACTGAAGACGAGGCTTCGGTGATCAGGGATCCCGCAATTGTCCTCGACGACCGTTTCAAACGTCTGATCATCGGGTCGGCTTGCCTCGAAAAGCTTGCGGACGGGTGCCGCTGGGCGGAAGGCCCCGCCTATTTCCCGGCGGGCCGCTTTCTGATCTGGAGCGATGTGCCCAATGACCGCCTGATGCGGTTTGACGAGACCTCGAACACGGTCAGCGTGTTCCGTTCCCCATCGGGATACGCGAACGGCAATACGGTGGACCGCCAAGGCCGCCTGGTCACTTGCGAACACGGCAACCGGCGGGTGACCCGCACGGAGCATGACGGTTCAATCACGGTCATCGCCAGTCATCACGACGCCAAGCGCTTCAACAGCCCCAACGATGTAGTGGTGAAGTCAGATGGCTCGATCTGGTTTACCGATCCGGCCTATGGCATCGACTCGGATTATGAAGGCCACAAGTCCGACAGCGAGATCGGCGCCTGCCATGTCTATCGCGTCGATCCGCACAACGGTGCGGTCAGCATCGTGGCGGATGATTTCGTCAGGCCCAACGGTCTGGCCTTCTCGCCGGACGAAAAGATCCTTTACGTGGTCGATACGGGCGCGACCCATGTCGATAACGGGCCTCGTCATATCCGGGCCTTCAAGGTCGGCGACGATGGCAGCCTGTCGGGCGGCGATGTGTTTAACACCTGCACCGCCGGGCTCTTCGACGGTTTCCGCCTAGACGAAGCGGGACGAATCTGGACCAGCGCTGGCGACGGCGTTCATTGCTACGAGCCGGATGGCACGCTGATCGGCAAGATCCTGGTGCCGGAGGCCGTTGCGAATGTGGTTTTTGGGGGCGTGAAGCGAAACCGCCTCTATATCTGCGCCACGACATCGCTTTATGCGATCATGCTTCCTGTCAACGGCGCAAAGACTTTCTGACCTAATGCTTCCGTAGACTTGTGCGCCGGGGCCGCTTCCCTCATGAATGCCCTCTATGAGTCACACAGTTTCGAGATCCTCGCAGAAGGTGCGATCCGGCGCCATGCTCGGCATCGGCCTGATGCTGCTGGGCGTCTTCCTGTTCTCCATGAACGACGTCATGGGCAAATGGCTCGTGGCGACCTATTCGGTGGGGCAGGTGCTGCTGCTGCGCAGCATCGCGGCGCTTGCCGTTCTCATCCCGTTGATGCGCCGGCAAAAGGTGCCGTTCGCGGTGCCGCCGCAGCCGGGGCTGCATGCATTTCGTATCGTGCTGTCGACGCTGGAAGTCGCCTGTTTCTATTGGGCCGTCACCTACCTGCCGCTGGCGGATGTGATGACCTATTATCTGGCCGGCCCGATTTATGTGGCGGCCTTCGCCGCGTTCTGGCTCGGCGAGAAGATCGACAAGCCGCGCATGCTCGCCATCGGAATCGGTTTTGTCGGCGTACTGATCGCGATGCGCCCCTCTCCCGCCACCTTCTCCCTGCCCGCCCTCGTGGCGCTTGCAGGCAGCGTCTCCTACGCATTGCTCATGATCACGACGCGAAAGCTGCGCGAGACGCATGATGCGACCCTGGTGCTGGGACAGATTCTCGGAACGCTGATCTTCGGCATCGTCATGGCGCCGCTCGCCTGGGTGACGCCTGGCATCGTGGAACTCACCGGTCTGTTCCTGCTCGGCATCGTGTCCATGGGCGGACATGCCTGCGTGAATCGCTCGCTCAAGATCGCACCCGCTTCTGTCGTCGCGCCCTATCAGTACACGCTGATCGTCTGGGCCATCGTACTGGGTTATCTCGCGTTCGGAGATGTCGTCGAATTCTGGACATTGATAGGCGCAGCTATCATCTGCGCGGCCGGATTGGCGCTCATTCTCTTCGAGCGGGAGACCGCACGGCGCGGTCGAGCCACGAAAGACATTCCACCTCCGGTTTTACCGGAAGCCTGATCCAAAGGACGAGCGTCTCTCCACAGACTGCCTAAGAAACGAACTTGACAGAAACTGAGGCGGGACGGTCAATGACGAAATAAAAATACACGGGGAGTCCGATGCGCCTATCGCTTAAAATTACTGCCGCAACGGCAGGTATCTTCTTCGCTTCCGCCGCCTTCGCGCAGGACATCAAGGTTGCCTTGATCGCCGGCAAGACGGGTCCGCTCGAGGCCTACGCCAAGCAGACCGAAGCCGGCTTCATGATGGGCTTGGAATATCTCACCAAGGGCACGATGACCGTCAACGGCCGCAAGATCCAGGTGATCGTAAAGGACGATCAGCTGAAGGCCGATCTTGCGAAGACCCTGCTGGAGCAGGCCTATAACGACGACAACGTGGACCTCGCCGTCGGCACCACCTCGTCCGCCGCCGCTCTCGCAATGCTGCCGGTGGCCGAGGAGAACGGCAAGGTTCTGATCGTGGAGCCCGCGGTGGCCGACGCCATCACCGGCGACAAGTGGAACCGCTTCATCTTCCGCACCGCCCGCAACTCGACGCAGGACGCCTATGGCGCAGCCGCCGCGATTCCTGCAAGCGGTGACGTGACCATCGCGACACTAGCGCAGGATTACGCCTTCGGCCGCGACGGCGTCGCCGCGCTCAAGAACGCGCTTGCCGAGATCCGCCCGAACGCGAAGGTTGTGTTCGAGGAATACACCCCTCAGAACGCGACTGACTTCACCGCGTCCGCTCAGCGCATCTTCGACGCGCTCAAGGACAAGCCGGGCAAGAAGATCATCAACATCATCTGGGCCGGCCAGCACCCGCTGCCGAAGATCGCCGACCTGAAGCCCGAGCGCTTCGGCATCGAGATCGCGCCCGGCGGCAACATCCTGCCCGCCATGCAGGTCTACAAGAACTATCCCGGCATGGAAGGCGCGGTTTACTACTATTACGCCTTCCCGAAGAACGCGATGAACGACTGGCTCGTCGCCGAGCACCAGAAGCGCTTCAACACTCCGCCGGACTTCTTCACCGCAGGCGGCTTCGCTGCTGCTTCCGCCGTCATCACCGCCATCCAGAAGGCTGGCGGCACCGACACGGAGAAGCTGATCGCGGCCATGGAAGGCATGAGCTTCGAGACGCCGAAGGGCTCCATGACCTTCCGCAAGGAAGATCATCAGGCGCTGCAGGCCATGTATCACTTCAAGGTCAAGGCGAACGGCAAGGACGCCAACGACCTGCTCGACCTCGTCGACACGATCCCCGCCGACAAGATGCCAGTCCCGGTTCGCAACAAGCGCTAAGCACACGCTGTGACGACATCATCGACGACAACGCCCGCGCTGGAAACGCGCGGGCTTACCATTCGGTTTGGCGGCCATGTGGCCGTCAACGACGTGTCGTGCCGGTTCACGCCCGGTACGCTCACGGCCATCGTCGGCCCGAACGGCGCCGGCAAGACCACCTATTTCAACCTGATTTCGGGCCAGCTGCGCGCCAGTGCCGGTCAGGTGCTCGTCGAGGGCGAGGACATTACCTCCCTGCCCACGTCCGCGCGGGCGAAGCGTGGATTGGGACGCGCCTTCCAGCTGACCAATCTTTTTCCGCAACTGACCGCTCTCGAGAACGTGCGCCTCGCTGTGCAGAGCCGCGCCGATGCTGGTCGCTCGGTTTTCACGATGTGGAACAGCCGCCGCGACCTGATCGAAAAGGCGGACCATATTCTTGAGCGCGTGCGCCTCGCCGATAAGCGGCATGTTGCGCCCAAGGCCCTGTCGCATGGCGATCAGCGCAAGCTCGAAGTGGCCCTTCTCATCGCCATGGAGCCCAAGGTCTTCATGTTCGACGAGCCGACCGCCGGCATGAGCGTGGACGAGGTGCCGACGGTGCTCGAACTCATTCAGGACATCAAGCAGCGCAGCGACGCCACGGTGCTTCTCGTGGAGCACAAGATGGACGTGGTCCGCTCGCTCGCCGACCGCATCATTGTGCTGCACAACGGCGCCCTCGTTGCCGATGGCGACCCGGCGGAGGTCATCGCCTCGCCCGTGGTGCAGGAAGCCTATCTCGGCGTGGAGGCGAACCATGGCTGAGGCCCTGCTCCAACTCACCGGCGTTCACACGCATATTGGTCCCTACCACATCCTGCACGGCGTCGATTTCGCCATTCCCGCAGGCGAGCTGACGATGCTGCTCGGGCGCAATGGCGCGGGCAAGACGACGACGCTTCGTACGATCATGGGCCTGTGGCAGGCCTCCTCCGGCGCGATCCGGTTCGACGGCCGCGACATCACGAAGAGCAGCACGCCGGACATTGCCCGTTCCGGTATCGGCTACGTGCCGGAATCGATGGCGATCTTCACCGATCTCACGGTACGCGAGAACATCGTGCTGGCGGCCCGCAGCGGCCCTGTCGATCCCGCGCGTCTCGACTGGATGCTGGGGCTCTTCCCGGCTCTCAAGCGCTTCTGGAACCTGCCCGCCGGCAACCTGTCGGGCGGGCAGAAGCAGATGCTGGCGATCGCCCGCGCCATCGCGGAACCGCGCCGCCTGCTCCTAATCGACGAACCGACCAAGGGCCTGGCTCCCGTCATGGTGCGCAGCATGATCGAGGCCTTCAAGGCGCTCAAGGCTGCGGGCGAAACGATCCTGCTGGTCGAGCAGAACTTCTATGCGGCCTCGCAGCTCGGCGACAACGTCCTCGTCATGGATGACGGACGCATCGTCCATTCCGGCCCCATGAACGACATGGTGACCGACAAGAACCTACAGCAGCGCCTGCTCGGCCTTTCCCTGGATGCCCATCAATGAGCGACATGGCTGCCCAATCTACCGCATCATCCGAGCCGCTGCCGCGCACCAAGACGGATTGGCTGCCGCTCGCCCTCGTTCCCGCCCTCGCCCTGATCGCCCTGCCCTTCATCGGCAGCGGCTCGACCTGGGTGACGCTGACGGTCGCAGGCCTTGCGATGGGCATGATGATCTTCCTCATGGCATCCGGCCTGACCTTGGTCTTCGGCCTGATGGACATCATCAATTTCGGCCACGGTGTCTTCATCTCTCTCGGAGCCTACGCCACCCTCATCGTGCTCGGCCCGCTCGCCGGCTGGGCGCAGGCGGATTCGCTGGGCCTCAATCTCGCCCTTCTCCTGCTCTGCATTCTGGTGGCCATGGCCGTCACCGGCATCGTCGGCGCGGTGTTCGAGCGGGTGATCGTGCGTCCAGTCTATGGCAGCCACCTCAAGCAGATCCTCGTGACCATGGGCGGCCTGATCGTGGCCGAACAGGCGATCCACGCGATCTGGGGCGCCTCGCCCATCCCGATCCCGCTGCCGCAAACCCTGCGCGGCGCCTTCGTCATCGGCGACATTGTCATGGAGCGCTACCGCGTGGTCGCGGTCGGCATCGGGCTCGTCGTCTTCATCGGCATGCAGCTTCTGCTCAACCGCACACGCATCGGCCTTCTCATCCGCGCGGGCGTCGAGAACCCTGAAATGGTGGAGGCGCTCGGCTACCGCATTCGCCAGCTCTTCGTCAGCGTGTTCGTAGCGGGCTCCGCTCTTGCAGGCCTCGGCGGCGTCATGTGGGCCTTCTACCGGCAGACGCTCACCGCCGGCATGGGCATGGAAGTGATGGTGCTGGTCTTCATCGTCATCATCATCGGCGGCCTCGGCTCCGTCGGCGGTTGTTTCGTGGGCTCCATCCTGGTGGCGCTCGTCGCCAACTATGTCGGCTTCATCGAACCCAAGCTGGCCCTCATCTCCAACATCCTTGTCATGGCCCTCGTGCTGATCTGGCGTCCGCAGGGCCTCTTTCCGGTAGCGCGCCGATGAGCACGTCCTTAAGCCAACCCCTCGCCTTCGATGAAAGCCGCCAGCGCGGCGGCATCCTGAACAGCCTTCTCTCATCGGATTACCCGCGCTCGCGCGTGCTGAGCCTGATCCTGATCGGCATCTTCGTGGTGCTGGCTCTCACGCCTTTCCTGTTCTCGGGAAGCCAGCCCCTGAGCACGGCTGCGAAGATCTGCGTCTTCATCGTGCTCGTCGCGAGCTTCGATCTGTTGCTGGGCTACACGGGCATCGTTTCCTTCGCGCATACGATGTTCTTCGGCATCGGCGGCTATGGCATCGCCATCGGCCTCGAACGGCTCGGAGCCACATGGACATCGGCGGGCATCGGCTTCCTCGCGGCACTTGCCGCTTCCGCCGTCCTGGCCGTTGCCATCGGTCTTCTTTCCTTACGGGTGCGAGCGATCTTCTTTTCCATGATCACGCTTGCCGTGGCGTCCGCCATGGCGGTGCTGGCCTCGCAGCTCTCCACCATTACCGGCGGCGAAGACGGATTGTCCTTCCAGCTGCCCTATGCCCTTCGCCCCGCCTTCAGGCTGTTCGCGGAGCCCATCTTCGGCGTCGCGATCAATGGACGCCTGATCGCCTACTATATGCTCTTCTTCGTGGCCCTCGGCGTCTTCCTGCTGCTCCTGCGCGTCGTGAATTCACCCTTCGGCCGCGTACTCCAGGCCATCCGCGAGAACGAGTTCCGCGCCGAGGCGCTCGGCTATCGCGTCGTGGCCTATCGCACCGCAGCCTCCGTCATCTCCGCCCTTGCCGCTACCGTCGCCGGTGCGCTGATGGCCTTATGGCTGCGTTATAACGGGCCGGATACCACACTCTCGTTCTCGATCATGATCGACATTCTTCTCATGGTCGTCATCGGCGGCATGGGCACCATGTATGGAGCAGTGATCGGAGCGGCGCTCTTCGTCCTGGCACAGAGTTACCTTCAGGTGCTCATGGGCGTCGGCAGTACCGCCTTGGCGGGCATTCCGCTTCTACCCAATCTGATCCATCCGGATCGCTGGCTCCTGTGGCTCGGCGCGCTGTTCATCATCAGCGTTTACGCCTTCCCCGGCGGCATCGTCGGGCGCCTGCGGCAAAGCAAGCAATAAAGGCTGGGACGGAAACTTAGCAGGCTCCGGGTCGTTTTCTTCCTAAACAGCGGAGGAGACCTCGATGAGTCGTGCGTTTGTTCGCGAAACCGAAGGCGGAGAAGCCTTCGAGGATCTGCCGGACCGGACCTTGAGCCCGCACCATCTCGTGACGGCCAACGGCTTGGCTCTTATGGATGAATCGATCGAGAGCCTGAAACGAAGCCTCGAAAGCGCCAAGGCCGCCGACGACAAGGCTGAAATCACAAGGCTCACACGCGACCTTCGCTATTGGTCGGCCCGCAGAGTTTCTGCCGAACTCGTCCCGCCTCCGACCGATGCAGCCCATGTCCGCTTCGGCGCCCGCGTCACGTTCGAGCGCGAGGACGGAAAGCAGCAAAGCTACGAGATCGTCGGAGAGGATGAGGCCGATCCCACGAAGGGGAAGCTGTCTTATGTCTCTCCCCTGGCGCAGGCCCTTTTGGGCAAGGAGATCGGCGATACCATTCCGGTGGGATCGACAAGCGCCGAGATCATCAAGATCGATATTTGAGGCCTACAGCCTCACGCCGCATCGCCTTCCTTGAGTGCAGCGTAATAGGCGCGCTTGGCCTCGTACATCAGCAGGTCGGCGCGCTTGACGACGGCTTCCAGCCGCTCTCCCGGCTCGCTGGTCGCCATGCCCATCGAGAAGCTGAGAGGCAGCCCGGAATAGAACTGATTGTTCACTTCGAGCAGGTTCTCGATGCCTTCCATGACGACAAGGCCATCGCGTTCATCCGTGCTGGGCAACAGCAATGCGAATTCGTCACCGCCGATCCGCGCCGCATAAGATGGCTTGTCGACAGCCTTGCTCAACACCTCGCCGGCGCGCCGCAGCAAGGCATCACCCGCCCCGTGACCGAGCTGATCGTTGGCCACTTTAAGGCCGTTGAGATCAATGATGATGACCGTGACCGGAAACGGCCCCTTACGCTCCAGACGGTTGAGTTCGTCCACATAGAACGAGCGGTTATAGAGCTTCGTCAGCACATCGTGCTTGCCGAGATATTCGAGATAGGCCTCGGCGCGTTTGCGAGCAGTGATATCCGTTAGCGCCACCTGCACCTGCGCCCAATCCTGCTCGTAGCCCGGTAGTACCGAGAACTGAAGGTGAAGGTGCAGCTCGTCCCCGGCGAGCGAATAATTCACCACTTCGCGCTGCTGAAAAATCTTTCCATGCCAGAGATCGATCAGCTGCTCGCGGAAATGCTCCTGCATCTCCTCGCGGAGAACCACGGTGAGGTTATCCAGTAGAGTCTTCTTGTTCTCGGCGGCGAAGAGTTGGAGCGTGTGATTGTTCACGTCGATCACACGGATTTCGCTCAGGCAGCGCGCGACGAATTCGGGATGCACGTCGGTGAAGGTCCGGAAGTCGCTGATCCCCTGCCGGCGCACATCATCGAGAAGCTGCTTCACGGCGCTGAAGTCTTCGACCCAGAGAGATACCGGCGAATGATCGAAGAGACCGCGCGCATAAACCTCGCTCTTGGCAAGCTTCCGCTGCGCCGTTTCCCGCTCGGTCACATCCTCGATTGCAACGAGAACTCGATCCCACTTTTCCTCATGCCCAGGCAGGATCGATCCGTTGAGCTGAATATCCAGGCGCTTGCCGGAGAGCGTGTAATTGACCGTGTTGCTGCAGAATTCCAGCTTGCCGTCCCACAGCTGAACCAGCTCATCGATGTGAGCGTGAAGCATGTCATTGCGAAAGATCTTGCCGAGGTTCGACATGAGCTGCGGCAAGTCGTCCGCCTCGAACAAGGAGAGCGTCTTGCGGTTCACCTTGATCACACGAATGCAGCCCGAGCAGGCACGGACCCTTTCGGGGTCGGCCAGCAGATGGCTGCGCAGCGAGGTGACACCAGCCGCCCGCCACTCGTCGAAGAGCTGCTTCAGGCCACTATAATCTTCAAGYCATAGGGAAACCGGAGCCAGCTGGAACATGCCCGCATCGTCCTGGCTCTCGCCTGACAGCTGAGCTTTGAGACTGTTCGCATTGGAGTGAAGCATTCGAGGGCCTGCAAGAGTATTAGTCGTGCCGGCAGTTCAGCGTTTCAGGGCGATGTAATACTAGATCAATGCACGCAATTTTCGGACAAAAGACCTCATGCCGTGAACGAAATATTGTCAGGTGTGGACTTGCTGCACCTTGGCCGTTGGCACGATTGCGGTGGCCTCGATTTCCAAGCGGGCCTGTTTTTCCACGAGACGAACCACCTGTACGAGAGCCATGGCGGGGAAATGCGCGCCGAACACCTCTTTGTAGGCACGGCCAAGTTCGCGCAGGTTGGCGAGATACTCCTCGATATCTACCACATACCATGTGAGGCGCACCAGATGACGCGGCTCAGCCCCACCTTCTGCGAGGATCGCGCGGATATTCTCGAAGATCTGCCGCCCTTGGCTGACGAAGCCTTCGGCGAAAGTCTCCGTCTCATCCCAGCCGACGATGCCGCCCGTGACGAGCACCTTTCCCTCGGCCAGCATGCCGTTGGCATAACCTTTCGGCGCTCGCCAGTTTTTGGGATTGAGGGTTTCAGGACCATCCAGGTCCAATGCCGCGGCCGTGTTCTGAACCGTCACTTTACGTTCTCCTGCTGCCCATCGAGATCGCCGCGCTTCGGCATCATCTTCACAAGTTCGCGCGCAATGACGACCTTTTGGACTTCCGTTGCACCTTCATAAATGCGCAAGGCTCTGATTTCGCGATAGAGTTCCTCGACCTTGACGCCCTTCATCACGCCGAGGCCGCCGAAGATCTGAACGGCCTTGTCGATGACCGTTTGAGCGGCCTCAGTCGCGTGCATCTTCGCCATCGCAGCCTCACGCGTGACTCGCGGCGCGCCCTGATCCTTCGTCCAGGCTGCGCGATAGACGAGAAGCGCCGAACTGTCGACAGCAGTCGCCATGTCCGCAAGCGCGGCCTGCGTCAGTTGGAGATCCGCAAGCGGCGCCCCGAAGAGCTGGCGAGAAGATGAATGTTGCAAGGCATCATCCAGCGCCCGTCGCGCAAGTCCGAGAGCGGCGGCTCCCACGGTCGAGCGGAACACGTCGAGCGTTGCCATGGCGACCTTGAAGCCTTCGCCTGGGCCGCCCACACGATGCGAAAGCGGCACACGGCAATTTTCGAATTTCAAGGTTGCAAGCGGATGAGGCGCGATCACGTCGATCCGGTTCTCGATGTTCAAGCCAGGCGTCTCCGCATCGACGATGAATGCGGAGATGCCTTTTGCTCCAGGCGCTTCGCCGGTGCGTGCGAACACCACGTATTGATCCGCAATGCCGCCGTTCGAGATCCAGGTTTTTACCCCGTCGATACGGACATGGTCAGACCCGTCCGGCATAGCCGTGGTGCTTATGGAGGCGACATCCGATCCGGCATCTGGTTCGGACAAGGCAAAGGCGGCAATCGCCTCGCCCCGCGCCACGGCGGGGAGATATTTGCGCTTCAACTCCTCCGATCCGAAGAGCGTGATGGGGCCCGTTCCAAGACCCTGCATCGCGAAGGCGAAATCGGCCAATCCATCCTGATAGGCYAGCGTCTCGCGAGCGAGACATAGGGTGCGCACATCGAAATTCCGGTAGAGCCCACCATAGGCTTCCGGCACGACCGCCTTCAGCCAACCGCCCTCGCCCAGGCGTCGCACGAGACGACGGCACGAGGTATCCACATTTTGATGTTCGACGAGAGAGTGAACTTCACGCGCAGACCATTCCCGCAATGCCGTTGCGAAGGTGCGGTGCCGCTCCTCGAAGAAGGGCCAGGAGAGAAAGCTTGCATCGAGCATATCAATCTCCCTGGAACACCGGCTTTTCTTTCGCCGCGAAAGCGCGAAAGGCGCGGGCGAAATCCTCCGTGGTCATGCAGAGCGCCTGTGCCACCGCTTCGGCCTCGATAGCTTCCTCCACGGACATGGCCCATTCCATCGCCAGCATGCGCTTGGTCATGGTGTTGGCGAAGGTCGGCCCCGTTGCGATCGAAAGCGCAAGCTCCTGCGCCGAGCGCAGCACATCCGATGCATCCACGATACGGCTGAAGAAGCCCCAGCGCTCGCCCTCCTCCGCGCTCATGAAGCGGCCCGTATAGAGCAACTCCGAGGCACGCCCCTGACCGATGATGCGTGGAAGAATGGCGCAGGCGCCCATATCGCAGCCGGCCAATCCGACCTTGTTGAACAGGAAGGCCACTTTGGCACCTTGTGCCGCCAGGCGGATGTCTGATGCCATGGCGATGATCGCGCCGGCACCGGCGCAGATGCCTTCGACTGCCGCGATGACAGGCTGAGGCGCGGCCCGCATGGCCTTGACGAGTTCTCCCGTCATCCGGGTGAACGCCGTGAGCCTTTTAGTGTCCATCTCGACCAAGGGACCGATGATCTCGAACACATCGCCGCCGGACGAAAAGTTGCCACCGGCGCCCGTGACGACGATGGTCTTAACCTGCTCGTCCTTCGCGCAGGCATGGAAGAAGTCCGTCAGCTCGCGGTAGCTCTCGAAGGTCAGCGGGTTCTTCTTCTCGGGACGGTCTAGTGTGACCGTCGCGACAGGCCCATCGACGGACAATCGGAAGTGCTGGGGCCGATAGTCGGAAAGTGGAAGCGTCGTCGCATTGGCGTAGATCACGAACGATCTCCCTTCATGATGGCATTGCGCGCAGAAAGCTTGGTCTTCGCAAGCAGGCGCATCAGCTCTTTCTGGTCCTTGAGCGTAAGCTCGCCGAACAATCCGGCGATCCACCCTTCATGCTCGGCTGCCATGGTGCGGAACTCTTCGCGGCCGTTCTCGGTGAGGCTGATCACGAGCGCGCGCCTGTCTTCGGACGAGACGCGGCGATCCAGATGTCCGGAGGCCACGAGCCTCTCCACCAGTGCCGTCAGGTTGCCGTTCGAGACCATCATGCGCTTCGAGAGATCGGACAAGGTCATGCCATCCGGCGCCTTGTCGAGTTGCGCCATGAGGTCGAAGCGTGGAAGCGTGACATCGAAACCATCGCGCAGGCGCCGGCGAACCTCGCCTTCGATGAGGGTCGTGCAGGTGAGAAGCCGGAGCCAGAGACGCAGTTCGTCCCTATGATCCTCAGGCATCTCGACCGCCTTGGTCTCGGCATCGAGCGGTATCATGCGATCGTCCATGTCAAATCTCTCCACCAGCGACGGCGATAGCCTGCCCCGTCACCGAGCGGGCACCCTCGCCGCACAGCCACAAGACGGTCTGCGCAATCTCCGACGGCTCGATGAGCCGCCCTTGAGGGTTGTGCTTGGTCAACTCTTCGAGAGCCTGTTCCCGCGAACGGCCCGTTTTCATCATGATGCGGTCCAGACTCTCCGCGACGAGGTCGGTATCGGTGTAACCCGGGCAAACCGCGTTGATAGTGATCCCACTTCGCGCCGTCTCCAGAGCGAGTGCGCGCACGAAGCCGATCACCGCGTGCTTGGCCGCGCAATAGGCGCTCACATAAGGATAGCCTTTGAGCCCCGCCGTCGATGCGATGGCGACGACGCGGCCGAAGCGGCGCTCCGTCATCCCGCCGAGCACGGCCTGCGTGACATTCGTTACGCCGATGAGGTTCACATCGAGCATCTGGCGGAAGAGGTCCGGCGTCGACTTCGTGAACGGCGCCGAAACGGCCGCTCCTGCATTTGCGACAAGCAAGTCCACCGAACCATTCCGCGCAACAGCGTCGGCCACGGCCGTCTGAACCGCACCGGGGTTCACTACATCGGCAACGACGAATGCATGCGCGGCACGTTCTGCAACAGCGCGCTCAAGCACTTCGGCATGACGTCCAAGGATCGTCACGGTTGCGCCCGCTTCGGTAAGGCCGCGCGCGATGGCGAGGCCTATGCCGCGGCCGCCGCCTGTTATGAGTGCGTGCCGGCCCTTTAAGGAATCGATGCTCATCTCATTCCGCCGCGAGGGATTTCCCGCCGCTCTCCATTTTCAGCTCCGCCCTTGTCTTGGGCTTCGCCTTGATCTTCAGCTCTTCCAGATCCTGCCTGTCACGCACGGAGTTACGGAAGATCTGGTCCTTGCCCATCAGATATTGCGGCGGGCCGTGAATATCCTTTACCCCATACCAGGCCGCGGCCTTCATGGTGAAGAACGGATCGACGAGATGCGGCCGCCCGAGAGCTACGAGATCGGCCCTGCCTGCGGCCAGGATCGTGTTGACCTGATCGGCGGTGGTAATGTTTCCGACGCACATGGTGGAGACGCGCGCTTCGTTGCGGACCTGATCCGAGAACGGCGTCTGGAACATGCGGCCATAGATGGGCCGTGCCTCGCGTACCGTCTGCCCCGTCGACACATCGACGAGGTCGACGCCGTGTTCGGAGAAGGCACGCGCGATCTCGACCGCATCATCGCCCACGATGCCGCCCTCGGCCCAATCCGTCGCGGAAATGCGCACCGACATGGGCTTATGAGCAGGCCATGCAGCCCGCATCGCGTCGAAGATCTCAAGCGGAAACCGCAACCGGTTTTCCAGCGACCCGCCATACTCGTCCGTTCGCTGGTTGGTGAGCGGAGACAGGAAACTTGCGAGCAAGTATCCATGCGCGCAATGCAGTTCGAGCATGTCGAACCCTGCGCGCTCGCCTCGCTTCGTCGCATCGACGAACTGCGCCTTGACGAGTTCCATGGTCTCACGGGTCATCTCGCGCGGGACGCGGCTATCCGGGAAATACGGAATGGGCGAAGCCGAGCAGATCTCCCATTCCCCCTCGTCCAATGGCCGGTCCATGCCCTCCCACATCAGCTTCGTCGCGCCTTTGCGGCCCGCATGGCCCAATTGCAGACAGATCTTTCCTGCAGAGTTGGCGTGAACGAAATCCACGATACGCCGCCAGGCGGTCTCCTGTTCATCGTTCCATAGGCCAGTGCAGCCCAGCGTGATCCGCGCTTCCGGCGAGACGCAGGTCATCTCGGTGAAGATCAAGCCGGCACCGCCTGTGGCGCGAGATCCGTAATGGACCAGATGCCAGTCCCCCGGTACGCCCTCCTTTGCGGAATACATATCCATCGGCGACACGACGACCCGGTTCGGCAGCACCATGTCCCGCAGCCGAAACGGCTGGAACATCGGCACCGCCGGATTGTCTGTGGAAACGTCGAAGCCCTGGCGCTGAACCTGCCCTGCGAATGTGCGATCAACCGCATCGACGAAATCCGGCGCGCGCAGGCGCAGGCTGTCATAGGTGATCGCCTTCGCGCGGGTCATCACGCCGAACGCAAACTGCACCGGGTCGAAATCCCAGAAGCGCGCTACATGCTCGAACCAGACGAGCGAGACGTCAGCCGCATGCTGCGTCTTCTCCACCTCTTCGCGCCGTCCTGTCTCGTAGAGAGACAGCGCCGCTTCGACGCTCTGCTCGCGCCGGAATGCCTCGTAGAGGGCGATGGCGTCTTCCATAGCGAGCTTCGTGCCCGAGCCGATGGAGAAATGCGCGGATCCTTTCGCATCGCCCAGCAGCACCTTGTTGCCGAGAACCCAGCGCTTATTGCGGATCATCGGGAAGTTGCGCCAGATCGAGCGGTTCGTGAGGATGCGATGCCCGTTCAGGAACCACCCGAAGATCCGCTCCATGAGCGAAGCGGAATCCGCTTCGCTCATTCGATCGAGACCCGCACGCTCGAAGGTCTCAGGATCGGTCTCGAATACCCAGGTGGAGCGGTTCGCCTCGTACTGATAGGCATGAGCGATGAAAGGCCCCCACTCCGTTTCCTGGAAGATGAAGGTGAAGGCGTCGAGTGGTTTCGTCGAACCCATCCATGTGAATTTGTTGGGCCTCAGATCCACCTCCGGCTGGAAGTGATCCGCATAGCGTTCGCGGAAGCGGCTGTTGAYGCCGTYGGCAACCACGACGAGGTCCGCATCCGCGAACAGGCTCTCATCGTCCACATCAGCTTCATAGCGAAGCTTCACGCCAAGTTCCACCGCCCGGTCCTGGAGGATGAGCAGCAGCGTCCTGCGAGAACAGCCGCAGAAGCCGTTGCCGCCGATGCGATGCTCGGTTTCCTTGAAGTGGATGGCGATGTCATCCCAATAGGCGAACTCGTCGATGATGCGCCGATAGCTCGGAAGATCGTATTTCTCGAAATTGTCGAGGGTGGCATCGGAGAAGACGACACCGAAGCCGAAGGTCTCGTCGGCGCGATTGCGCTCAAAGACCGTGATGTCCGCATCCGGCCTCTGCTTCTTCATCAGGATCGCGAAATAAAGCCCCGCCGGGCCGCCGCCGATGATCGCCGTCTTCATGAGAGCCTACCTAAAAATCTGCGAAATTATTTTAAGCTTAAAACAATCGCTAGGCAAGTGCGTGGAAAGACCGAAGGCTCGAACGCGTTTGACGGGTTCGGTCAGACCGCAGCGGATTCCGGATGGACCTGCGTTTCCTCAGCCATACGGCGCAGCTCGAACCTCTGCAATTTGCCTGTCTGGGTTCGCGGCAGCGTCTCCACATATTCGATGGCGCGGGGATATTTGTATGGAGCGATCTCCGCCTTCACGTGATCCTGCAGTGCCTTCGTAAGGTCGGCACCGGGTTCATGGCCGGGGCGCAGTACGACAT
>NZ_JBFUMH010000095.1:0-20841 GCF_054049475.1 Microvirga sp. P5_D2
CCTGACGTTCCGCATCCGATTGCGCTTCTTCCAGAAGCTGGCGCAGATCCGTCTCGCAGGCGACCTCGCCTGCGTCGCCGCCTTCACCGCGCGCGAAGGCGAGATAGCCCTCCAGCATGCGGCTCATCTCATCCACATCGCGCTTGAGATCCTCGATCTCAGGCGTCTGCTGCATGAGGGCGAGCGAGAGCTTGAAGCGTGTGAGGATGGTGCGCAGGTCGTGGCTGACGCCGTTGAGCATGGTCGTGCGCTGTTCCATGTTGCGCTCGATGCGCCGCTTCATTTCGAGGAAGGAGTGCCCGGCCTGGCGCACCTCGCGCGCGCCGCGCGGGCGGAACTCGATCTCGCGTCCCTTGCCGAGCGCCTCAGCCGCTTCCGCGAGGCGCAGGATCGGCCTGATCTGGTTGCGCAGGAAAAGAATGGCGATGCCGAGCAGCACGAAGGACGATCCGCCCATCCACACCAGGAAGATGTGGGAGTTCGACGCATAGGCCTGACTGCGCCGCGCCAGCACGCGCATCACGTTGCCGCCATCGAGCTTGATGCGCACTTCCACATAGTTGGAGCGCCCGACAGTATCGAGCCAATAAGGCCTCTCGATCTGACGCTGCAGCTCGGTGGAGAGAGTCTCATCCAGAATCGAGAAGAAGGGCTTCGGCCCCGGCGGGGGCAGATCCGTGTTGTGGAGAATGTCTACGTCGAGTTGCAGGGCGTCCGACGCGATGCGCGACAGAGCCGTCGCGTCCCGATCCTGCGGATAACTCTCGTAGATCTGGATGAGCGCCGCGATGTCGGCGGTCACCGCGGAAGACAGGCGGCGCGTGACCAATTGATAGTGGCGTTCCATGAACACGTAAGCCACGACCGATTGCAGCAGGATGACCGGCGCGATGATGATGATGAGCGCGCGTGCATAAAGGCCTTTCGGCAGGAACCGGCCGAACCAGCGCATCGCGTGATCGAGCTGCGCATATCGCAGGGCCGCGCCGATCTTCATCGGTCGATCACGAGCCGGTAGCCGATTCCGCGCACGGTTTGCAGGATCATCGGATTGGCCGGATCGACCTCGATCTTGCGGCGCAGGCGGTTGATCTGCACGTCGACCGTACGCTCGTTCGCGGCGGCGCCGTTGCCAGCGAGTGCATCGCGCGGAACGTTGTCGCCCGTAGCCGTCCCGAGGATGGTCAGGATCTCACGCTCGCGCTCAGTGATGCGCACCACTTCCTCGCCTCGCCGCAACTCGCCCCGGTCGAAGCGGTAGGAGAAGGGGCCGAAATGAATGACCTCCGGAGCGTCCGCGCCGGCGGCTCCGGGCAAAGCCACAGAGCGCTTGAGAATATTGCCGAGACGCAAAAGCAGCTCGCGCGGCTCGAAAGGCTTGGGGAGATAATCGTCGGCGCCGATTTCGAGGCCGGTCACCCGGTCGGACGCGTCGGCGCGCGCGGTCAGCATGAGGATGGGCACCTGCGAGGTCTCGCGGATGCTGCGGGCATAGTCGAACCCGGTTTCGCCCGGCATCATCACATCGAGCACGAGGGCATCGAAGACGAAGCTTCCGGCCTTGGAGCGTGCTTCCGCCGCGCTGGAGGCCGCCGTCACGCGGTAGCCGTTCTCGGTGAGGAACCGGGTCAGCAGGTCGCGCAGGCGCCGGTCGTCGTCCACCACCAGAACGTGAGGGGCATGGTCGGGTATATCGATGCGGCTGGGTTCCATCGGTCCTACGTATTCGGGGCTTGGTATGCGGCGTCGGACGCCTGCTTTATCAGATTTCGCCCGGTCCGAATACGAGACGCTTCACATGGGCCCGGTCATCCGGGTCGATGAGGCGCAGGAGATAAGCGCTGATCGCCTCCTTGGCCTCCGGCTCCATGTCCGACAAGGCCCGCATGATGCGTCGCGTCTGAAGCTTGGCCAGCTTCAGGGCAAGCTCGTGGCCCTGGGGCGTGGCATGCAGAAGCCGCTGGCGCCGGTCAGAGGTGCCCATGCGGCTCTCGATGAAGTCCTTCTCGATCAACTCCTTCAGGACCCGATTCAGGCTCTGCTTGGTGATCCTGAGAATGTCCAAAAGCTCCGCGATCGTCAGGCCGGGCTGGCGGCTGACGAAGTGCAGGACGCGGTGATGCGCCCGGCCGAAGCCGTATTCGTCCAAAATCCTATCGGGGTCGCTGACGAAATCGCGGTATGCGAAGAAGAACAGCTCGATCAGGTCATAGGCCGGCGTCTCGGCCAGGATGTCCTTGCCGGGTTGGCGGGTTTTCAGAACCGGGATCGTATCGCGCAACTTCCTCATCCAATTTTATGTCAGCCTTGTTGACATATCTCAGGACGATTGTTACTCGTCAAGGCGCTTTCACGAAATGAATGAAATTCAAACGGGATGAAAGCAAACCGGAAATTACACGGCCCCGGTTCGCCACAAAGGCCGGCAGTAAGGAGAATAGATGATGTCCGCGACCCCCTTCGATCAACGCGATGGATGGATTTGGTACGACGGGCAGATCGTACCGTGGAAGGACGCCCAGCTGCACGTGCTTTCGCATGGTCTCCATTACGGATCGAGCGTGTTCGAAGGCGAGCGCGCCTATGGCGGCGAGATCTTCAAGTCGACCGAGCATTCCGAGCGCCTGAAGAAATCGGCCCAGATCCTCGATTTCGAGATTCCCTATACCGTGGCCGAGATTGACGCGGCCAAGCGTCTCGTGCTCGAGAAGAACGGCATGAAGGACGCTTACCTGCGTCCGGTTGCCTGGCGCGGCTCGGAGATGATGGGCGTCGCCGCTCAGGCCAACAAGATCCACCTCGCCATCGCCGCCTGGGAATGGCCGAGCTATTTCGACCCGGCCCAGAAGATGAAGGGCATCCGCATCGACATAGCGGAATACCGCCGTCCCGATCCGGCCACCGCGCCCTCCACCGCGAAGGCTGCAGGTCTCTACATGATCTGCACCATCTCCAAGCATAAGGCCGAGCGGAAGGGCTATGCCGATGCTCTCATGCTCGACTGGCAGGGCCGTGTTGCCGAATGCACGGGCGCGAACGTGTTCTTCACCCGCGATGGCGTAATCCACACGCCGACTGCCGATTGCTTCCTCGATGGCATCACGCGCCGCACGGTGATCGATCTCGCCAAGCGCCGCGGCTTCGAAGTCGCCGAGCGCCGAATCATGCCGGACGAGCTTTCCGGATTCAACGAGTGCTTCATCACCGGCACAGCGGCTGAAGTGACGCCCGTGTCCGAGATTGGCCCTTACAAGTTCACGCCGGGCAACATCTCCAAGACGCTGATGGAGGATTACCTCGCCGAAGTGCAGCCGAAGGCTCAGGCGGCGTAAGGCCCTCTCGGTTCGAAACGACTAATCATGCCCGGCCTTGTGCCGGGCATTGATGTTTTGAGGGCCTCAAAAATCCTCCATATCCGGAATGCGGTTGAAGGCGATCTTCGCGCCTGCATAACCGCCGGGGATATCGATCAGTGGTCCCCAATGCAGAAGCGTCTTCTGGTGCGCCGCGTTCAGCCGATCCGCCACCACCGACAGATACTCCATGCGCCGCTTGAGCTGCGCTTCCGCCGTGTAGCCGAACAGATCCCGCTCGATATCGTGCATGGGCACCAGATCGTGCAGCGTGACATGGACACTGCGGCTCCGGCGCATGTCCTCCCGTTCCGCATGCAGGAAGAGGCGGCTCAAGGAGGCGAGAAGCGAGGGATCGTCCCAGGTAGCGAGAAAACACTCCTCGCCATACCAGCCGGCGCTGTGTTTGTCGGTGAGCCACAGGGCGAGCGCACGGGCGGCGAAGCCAGAGCGGCGCATGCGGCGCGAGGCTTTCGAGAGGAGCACGCGGGCGGCCGCATAGGCTCCCGTCAGGTGCCGCCAGTCGGCCGGCAGCACACGGCCATGGCCGAACATGCGGCGCTGGGTTTCAGGGCGCTCCACCGTATAGCCGTGAAGCCCCATCCAGAGCCGTTCTCCCTCCACACTGCCCCAGAGGCGGCGCAGTTCCTTGGGCTGAAGTTTCAGGAGCGCCGCCATGTCGCCGACACCGGCGCGGGCGAGCCGGGCCGCGTTGCCCCGGGCGATGCCGGGAATGTCGGTGAGACTCAAAGCGAGAAGGGGGCCGGGAAGGTCCCCCGGATGCAGGGCGACGAGCCCGTCCGGCTTGTTCATCTCGGCGGCGATCTTGGCGAGGAGATCATTAGGCCCGAGACCCACGGAGCAGGTGAGGGTGGGGCCGATCAGCGTGGCGATGGCCTCCTTCACCCGGTGGCCGATGGCTATCGCCTCGGCTTGCTCGGACGGCAGCAGCGCGCAGAGCATCTCGTCGATGGAGCAGACGGCTTTGACGGGCAGAACCGTCTCGACAGCTTCGCAGATTGCCTTGTGAAGCCCCACGTAACGTTCGTGCCGCGCGGTCACCAGGACGATGCCGGGACATTGGCGTCGGACATCGCGGACGAAAGCCCCACGCTTGATGCCGAGCGCCTTGGCCTCACGGCTGACGGCGATCAGCCCCGTATGCTCCGAGTCGACCGGAATGACGCCGACGGGGCGGCCTCGCAGATGCGGCTGCAGATGCTGCTCGGCGCTGGCGAAGAAGGAGTCGAAGTCGACATAAAGCCGCTCCAGGCCTGTTGGCTTGCGCATCGATGCTCATCCGTTTGGTTATGGAACAAAATGAGAACATAAGCTTGGCAGGGAGTCGAGCGCGATTCCTGTGGATAACGGGGATGAGTCCGCGGGAGTAGCCACTCTTTCCTGTGCGGAACCAATGACCTGAATCCGGTGTTCTCATTCAAGAACAAAATGAGAACAATAGGAGTCTCTCATGTCTTCCGACACCAAGGCTAATCCGCGCGAGACAAAGGCCCGCAAGACCAAAGAAACGGAGAACCCCAAGGTCAGTCCCGACACCATCGATAACCAGATCAAGGATCCCGAGGATTGGGTGACGGGTCACGAGCCGATGACTGGGGCGCAGGCGTCTTACCTGAAGACTCTCTCCGAACAGGCTCATGAACCCGACGCCTATGATCCTAAGCTCGACAAGGCCGAGGCCTCCAAGCGCATCGACCATTTGAGGCAGGAAAGGCGGAACTGAAAAGCCAACCCGGATTTCCCTTCACGATAAAGTCAAGAATGATGGCTCGCCTCTTTTGCAAAAGGCGGGCCATCACCACATGGGATGGCAAGAGCGTTGTGCTCGTAAGGGATGGAAGACGAAACGATGATGAAAATTGCTTCTCGCCGCAGTCGCGTCATGATCGCGCTGGCCGCTGCGTTGGTACTCGCCGGCAGCGCCGCCGAGGCTCGCGTCGGCGGGGGACGGGGCAGTTTCGGCTCGCGCGGCGCGCGCACCTACACGCCGCCGCCGGCAACCCGGACGGCGCCTGATGCTGCTGCGCCGATCCAACGCTCGCAGATTCCGAACCAGGGTCCGGCGATGAACCGCCCGGGAACGCCTGCTCCGAACGTGGCGCAGCCGCGCCGCTTCGGTTTCGGCACCGGTCTGATGGCCGGCCTCTTCGGCGCGGGCCTGCTCGGCATGCTCATGGGCAACGGCTTCTTCGGCGGTCTTGGCGGTCTCGCCTCGATCATGGGCTTGCTGCTCCAGATCGGCCTCGTCGTGCTTGTAGTGTCGTTCGCCATGAAGTGGTTCCGTCGTCGCCAGGAACCGGCCTATGCCGGACCGCAGAGCTATAACCGCTCGGCTGCCGGCGGCAGCGTGCCTCCCACAGGCGGCCGCCCCGCGGCTGGTGGGCCGACCGATGGTCTTGGCGGTGGGCTTGGCGGCATGATGGGCGCCAGCGCGCTTGGCGGTGGCCTCGGTGGTGCTCTGGGCGGATTGAAGCAGCGCCGTCGCACGGATGTGCGCGATGAGGTCGGCATCGGGGAAAAGGACTACGCGGAGTTCGAGCGCTCGCTCGTCGAGATGCAGGACGCTTATTCCCGCGAGGATGTGGCGAAGCTCTGGACGCTCGCAACGCCCGAGATGGCCGGATACATCCAGGAGGAGCTCAACGACAACGCTTCGCGCGGCGTCGTGAACAAGATCTCCGATGTGCGCTTGGTGCAGGGCGATCTGTCCGAGGCTTGGCGTGAGGGCAATACGGATTACGCCACGGTTGCCATGCGCTTCTCGCTGATCGACGTGCTGACGGACAAGGCCACAGGCCGCGTCGTCGAGGGCGATCCGACCCAGGCGCAGGAAGCGACCGAACTCTGGACCTTCCGTCGCGATCAGGGTGGTGACTGGAAGATCTCCGCTATTCAGCAGGCTTAAAAAGACGCTGACTAAAACGAAACGGCCGGTCATCACGACCGGCCGTTTTTTGTTGTGCGCTGTCGAACGCGATTACTCTGCAGCTTCACGCCGGTTGGCATGCGAGCCTTCGCGCACTTCTTCGATGATTTTGCTCACGAAGGCCTCGAGATCTCCGGGATTACGGCTCGTGATGAGGCCTTGATCCGTCACTGCCGTCTCATCGCGCCACTCGCCTCCGGCATTGGTCACGTCGGTCTTGATGGAGTGGAAGGAGGTGCACTTCTTGCCCTTGATCACGCCTGCTTCAACGAGCAGCCAAGGAGCATGGCAGATCGCAGCGATGACCTTGCCGGAAGAGTAGAAGGCGCGGATGATCTCGATGGCTTTCTTCTCCGCGCGCAGCTTGTCGGGATTGATCTGGCCGCCGGGCAGAACAAGCGCATCGTAGGCCGCCGGATCGACGCTTTCGATATCCTTGTCGACCTTCACGCTTTGGCCCCAATCCTTCTTGTCCCAGCCGCGAATTTCGTTTGGGTTCATGCGCGATTTCGGCGCGGCGATCTCAACCTTCGCGCCTGCTTCCGAAAGCTTCTGTTGTGGTACCAAAAGCTCCGAAAGCTCGAAACCATCGGTCGCCATGATAAGAATCTTGGCCTGTTGAATATCAGGCATGTTGTTCTCCATTGTTCGTAAGGGGATATGTGCGAACGGATGAGACGTGGCGGGGTTCCGATACTTGCAAAGAATGGGAACCCCTCATGCATGGGCCTGTTGACCTCATCACGAAGAGAAGAATGAGGAAAGCAGAATGGCCAATCCAGGAGTGCCGACAAACGAACCGCTTCCGGGCGGCAATATTCCGAGCGAGGTGCCGCCGGGCAATCTTCCCGATGAGCAGCCCGATATCGGCCCGACAGGTCCGCGCACGCCGTATCCTGTGAACGATCCGGGAATTACAGACCCGAAGGGACCGGGCTCTGAGCCCGATTATCTGCCGGGCAATCCGACCGATCCCGGTACGCGGCTTTGAATGTGAAATGAGTGTGGGTCACTCATCGCAGTGACCCACAATTCCTGGACAATCAAATCTCGATCAATGCGTATGGTTTGCCGGTCGGTTTCTCGATGTGCCGCGCGACATTGTAAACCGGCTGGCCGCCGGGCGTGCGCCCCTCATAACGGCCGCGATGTGCGTGGCCGTGAACGATGGCGTTGACTTTGAAGCGGTCGATGGTCTCGGCTAGGCGCGACGAGCCAAGGAACGGATAAATCTCCAATGGCTCACTCTCGATCGTCTCGATGATCGGCGCGTAGTGGAGAATGACCATGGAGCGTTTGGCGCGCACCTGACGCATGGCATTCTCGAGCCGTAGGGTTTCATTCATCGTCTCGGCCACGAACTGCTTGATGGCAGGTTCGCCGAAGGAGCCGAGCATGCGCCGGCCGAAGCCGCCGGCGAAACCTTTGACGCCGACGAAGCCTACACCATCGACCTCGACCGATTGTCCATCGAGAAGCTTCATTCCGGCTTCCCGTAGAATGTGCGCCACTTCTTCATGCGCGCCGCACTCATAATCATGATTGCCGAGCACACCGATCACTGGGATCGAGCAGGCTTTCAGATCCTGCGCGAGAAGCTCTGCTTCTTTCGGCTTGCCGAGGTCGGTCAGATCGCCCGTCAGGACGAGTACATTGGCTTCGCGTGAGATCTCGCCAAACATCTCACGATAGGATTCGTGGTTGTCTTCGCGAACGTGAAGGTCGCCCATCGCTGCGACCTTCATGAGAGCTTGTGTTTCACTCATTCCGCCATTCACCTTCGCCACCGACATCGGCGAAGCCCCATTGCTTGACGTCGATTTCGTAATCGATGCGGGAGAACATGCGGCCGCGGCAGACCTTCATCTGCGGTGGCGGCAGGTCGAGCTGCTTGGCAAGCCTGTCGAGCAGCTCATCCATGACCCAGCGGGGAACCTTGTCGCGCTCGGAAGGGTAGATCCAGCGGAAGTTGAGGAGGTGCATGAGGAGAACTTCCCAATGCACTTCCATGTAGGCGAGCAGGCCATGCCAGTCGATCTGGTCATGCGCCTTCAAGATCGTGTGAGCGACATCGGCGCCGTCGTAGCGGTGGCGCAGCTGGATAAAGCATTTCGACCAGACGAGTTCAGTGGGGCCGACGATCCTGATCGGCGAGCCGAAGACTTCGATCTGTCGCGCATGTTCGAACCATTGATCGCCGACGGGCATGGTGCCGTTCGAAGAGGCGAAGATCACGTCGAAGAAGTACTTGCCCTTGAAGACCTTGCCGAGCCAGCGGTCGTCCTCGATCTCGACCGAGTAGCCGAGGTTCTGGAAATGCGAGAGCACGCGGGTGTAGTCACCCGCCTTGCAGAAGATGTCGAGATCCTTCGTCGGCCGCGTGATGCCCGTATAGGCCGAGAGCGCATAGGTGCCGGCGAGCAGGAACGGCAGGCCAAGCTGATTCAGCTCCCTCAGCGCCTCGGCATAAAAGGCCTCGGATTCCGGGTGCTTGAGGGTCGGCTCGGCCTTGGCATCCATGATCGGAACGCCGGGATGAGCGCTGGAAATGAGATCTGGATCGTGAACTGCCATGAGCCTTGTCCAAAGCGCGGCCGGTGATGACCCGCGTTCGACAACCGTACGGCAGTAATGAAGTTCCTTACCGGCCAAGCTTAAAGCCCGTGCTCTTGGTTCAGGCCGTCCGTTTGCGTGCGTCTGGAGCTTTGGCGGAGGCGGTGAAATCATCGATGCCGAGCGTCTTCCACAAGGGAGAGGTTTTCTCGTCGAATGCCTCGATACGCTTGCTGTATTCAGCCAGAGTTTCGGCCTCGTCGGTCAGGGTTTTGCCTTCCTTCACGAGACGGTGACCCGTTTGATGCAGAGCATTGCGGACGAAGCGGGGCGCGTCCTTTTCCTTCCTTGTCGGGGCAAGGAAGATCAGCTGCGCCGTTCGCTCCGCACCGATGCCGCCACCGGTGACGGGCGACGCGAGATTGGAATACCGGCCATCATAAAGAGCCTGCTCCGTGATCGCTTTGTTGAAAAGGTCCGTCCGGAACCGGCGCTCGGCAAGCCCTTGCTGGGACAGGCACGGCCGGACGGAGCCTTTCGCGGCCAGGAAGGTGATGGCCTGGATCAGCCGACTCGGATTGATCTTCGAAAGGGCGGGCTGCTTCATCAGTTCGGAGATGGAAAGCGGGCCTTGCTCAAGCGCCTCGATCAGCGGCTTGTAGACAGCTTCCTCGAGTTTGGCGGTAAAGCGCATGCCCTGGAGTTCGCGCGTGACGTCCTGATTCTGCTGCATGGCAACGAACCGGGTCTCGTCCCACTTGCTGCGGGCCGTAACGGGTGACAACCGCACAGGCCCCTTGACGAAAATGTCCCGCCGGAACTGCTGGTCGATCATGTGATCGCGGACCGTCTGGCGCAGGGCCATATTGTCAATCTCGGCCAGAAATTTCGCCTGTTCCTCGCTGAGGTTGAGCTTCTCGATGGTATCGATGACGGCCGCGGAGCCAGCGAAGGAGAGCTTCGCCTCGCTCAACTCCTGCGCCACATCCATGAAGTAGAATGGGGTCAGGTCCTGGTTGAAGTATTCATGCGCGACGTAGTTGCGGTCCTGCCGCTTCAGCTTCTCGATACGCGACGCGAGCTTGGGATGGCTGGCGAAGAAGCGGGTATCGAGCCCCTGGAGCCGGGTCGCGAAATCGAGCGATGCCGAGATGCGGGAATGGAGCGAAGCGGATGTGCCCTGAGCCGATGCGTGCTCCAGCATCAGGCGGCGCAACGGCATCATGGAAGCCCAGCCTGGCATGGCGTTGTAGGAGATATAGACCATGCCACCGGGCTTCAGCTTGAGACGGATGAAATTCACGATGGCCTTGCGGTTCTCAGGGCTGATCCAGCTGTAGATGCCGTGCAGCGTGATGTAGTCGAAATCCGGCAGATCTTTGCGATGAATGAAATCGGCAAAACTGTCGTCGAAGAAATGGACGTTCGCCGAGCGCGCGGATCGAGCCAGGGCCCTCGCTCCCGCGATATGGGCAGGGTTGAAGTCGGTCGCGTAGAATTCGATGCTCGGGTTTGCGGCGGCTAGCAGATTGGTCGAGAAACCCTGCCCACATCCAAGCTCGCAATAGGTGAGGGACGATTGGTCGAGATCGGGCGCCTGGACACCTTGCAGAAGAGCGCAGAAGTTCAGGTGGCTAGGGGTCAGTTCCTGATAGAAGCCATGGGTATAGTCGACATCGACCACATAACCGGCAGACCAATCCGACATCGTGAAAATCCTTCGCCTTCCCGCGAAAACGGCCATGGTGACCATAGGGAATGCAAAAGATATATCATTTCAATATCGAGATGGAAACCCTCCCGGCTCCAAGAGGCTTAATGGTCGCCGTGAGAGATACGAACGTCCCGGGGGCTGTTGAGGATTTCCAGGAGGCTTGTTGCGATATGCCGGGCCTCGTCGTCTTTCAAGCGCAGCATGAAGGGCGGCATCATACCGGCCTGAAGGGCGACCACGGCCATGCCGTGTTCATCCATGCCCACATCGATGGTCTGGGAGGTCACCTCGACCAGTTCCTCCTCGCCTTCCTCGCCGCCTTCGGTGTTCTCGCCAATGGCGATCAGGAGCTGGCTCAAGGCCTTGACCAGGGAGCGGGCCGCATGGGGATCCATGACGACGGCCGTCGATTGCTCGCCCTTCTGGAATGCAAGCTGAATGTTGTCGCCCTCGAGCGTGACGGAAATACCTGCCATTATCGTCCTCGTTCCCCGTCACATATGGGGTCACACTTTTTTGGGAAAAGGCAAGAGTGCTGCGACAGGWGCTACGACAGAAACGCCCCGCTCCGAAGGGGCGGGGCGCATCTTCTTAGAAAGCGGAATATTTCCAGGGAAAAAGACCGTTTCTTCCGCGGTTTTTTACGAGCCTGAGGGCGTGCGCGTTCCCCGATTCGTCGGGGAGGAACCGGTCGGGTTATCTGTCGCGCCCGTACTGCCGGCGCCGGCCGCGCCTGCGCCCGAGCTCATGGTGCCGCCCATGCCGGCATCGGCATATTGCTGGACGCGCAGGTTGTTCTGCACATGCGAGACACCGGAGACGGACTCGGCAAGATCCTCCGCGTGCCGCTTTTCGAACCGGCTGTTGACGGTGCCGGTCAAGGTCACTTCGCGGCCTGTTACCGATACCTCGATTTCGGATGCATCGAGATGCGGATCGTCGGTCAGGCGGTCGTTGACGTCTTCCATGATCCTGGCATCGGAGCGCTGATAGCCCTTGGGGCCGCGTCCGCGATGATAGCCAGCCTCGCGCATGTCGCGGTCGCGGCGGCGCTCGGCCTTCTCGTCGCCGAACCAGGAGCGGACTTCGTCGCCGGCCCGCTCGAAGAAGCCGCGATCCTCCTGATAATCCCGTGAGCCGCGGCCGAAGCTGTCGGACCCATGGCGATGCCGGTCGCGATCAGAGGTGTGGGAATAGGACGGAGAGCTGGAATAATCCGGGCCATAGCCCGTATCCCGCGAGCGATCCATCTCGAAAGTCGAGCGATCATAGTCGCTGTCGCCGACCACATCGCGCCAGTCGCGGGTCGAACCGCCTGAGCCGTAGCCGGCCGAGTCCCCGAAGTCGCGTTCACGGCTTCTCGTAAACCCCTCGTCACGGGTGCGGTCGCGGTCGTAGCCCGCACGTTCGTTGCCGAAGCCGCGACGGGCGATGTAGCCGTCCTCGTCGCGGTTCGGATCATAGCGATTACGGTCGTTGGCCATAGGGCGCTCCTCACGTTGTTCTGGGAGGGATGGGCCGGTTTATCGGCCCCGAAATCAACGTGAGAGGTGAGGGGACGTTCCTGCAAAAGCCTTGCAAAACCGGCCCACGATCTGCCGGGAAAATCCAGAAAATCGGGCTTTTCCATAAGCCCCGCTTGAACGGGTTGGACGGCAAGGCATTGATCCTGGCGCGCGATCCTTGAAACCGTTTCCAAAACGAGGTTGACGATGGCCGACATGTCTGGGCTCAGCGATGAAGCATTGGCCGTATTTGCATTCGCGGCCCATCACCAGCTTTCCAGCGGGCAGACGGTGAGAAGCGTCGTCCAAAAGGATGGGGCGGGCCACAAGGCGAGCGACACGGCCGTCGATGAGCTGCGGGGCAGGGATCTGATCGAAGCAGACGGCGAGGCGATCCGCTTCACGCCGCGCGGCGAAGAGGCCCTGCAAGCCTTTATTTCCGCCATTCGCGAGGGCCTTGATACCTAAGAAGGCTTAGCCGCAACGCCTTGCAATTGGCCTATCCTTCCCCTACCTTAGCGGCCATCGACATTTGGCCGGACGACTGGGCTGCTCCGCTTTTGCACTGCCGGGCGCACGTTCCTTCTCTACCAATATCGACTAGCGGGTGAACTTGGCTTTGGCCCACACCCACGTGCAAATGACAGTGAAAGGATTTCCCATGGAACAGGGAACCGTGAAGTGGTATAATGAAACCAAGGGCTATGGTTTCATTCAGCCCGACAACGGCGACAAGGACATCTTCGTTCATGCTACGGCGCTTGAGCGTGCTGGCTTGCGCAGTCTGCGCGAGGGTCAGAAGATCTCCTACGAGCTTCAGACGGACCAGCGCACCGGCCGTACTTCTGCAGTGAACCTGCAGAACGCATAAGGTTTGATGACGGAGGGCGTGCCTGGCACGTCCTCTTGCCTATCAGCCGTTCCGTTCCAGGAGCGGCTTTTTTGTTATGAGGAAGACTTTGCATGGCAAAGGAAGAACTGATCACCTTCGAAGGGCTTGTGACCGAGATCCTGCCGGATGCGCGCTACCGCGTGCAACTCGACAATGGCCATGAAGTCATTGCCTATACCGCCGGCAAGATGAAGAAGAACCGTATCAAGACACTGGCGGGAGACCGCGTGACCGTCGAGATGTCGCCCTACGATCTCGAAAAGGGCCGGCTCATCTTCCGCCACAAGGACTCGGGTGCATCGTCCGGTCCGCGGCCGCCGCAGCGCGGCAATCAGCAGTTCCGCCGCCGGTAAGCCGATTGCGCGACGTTCAGGCGCGCAATCGTTTCTCCGATGATCGATGAATGAAAGCCCGGAAGCGGTTTCCGCTTTGCCGGGCTTTGGCGTTGAGGGAAGAGCCGGGTTCAGGCGACGGCGTGCATCACCGAGAGGGTCACGCGGTCGGGGCCGATATCCTCGTCCATGTCCTCGAGATGCATCAGCTCGGCCAGGCGATTGCGGGCGCGGTTGACGCGGCTCTTGATGGTGCCGACGGCGCAGCCGCAGATCTCCGCAGCTTGCTCATACGAGAAGCCCGAAGCGCCGACGAGCAGCAGCGCCTCGCGCTGGTCGTGAGGCAGGCGCGCCAGGGCCTTCTGCAAATCCTCGAAATCGAGATGGGGCAACTGATCCGGCTGGACCGACAGAGCCGCCGCATATTTCCCGTCCGCATCCTCGACCTCGCGGCGGCGCTTGCGATATTCGGAATGGAAGAGATTGCGCAGGATGGTGAAGAGCCAGGCCTGCATGTTGGTGCCGGGCTGGAAGCGAGTGATATTGGCAATCGCCCGCATCAGGGTTTCCTGCACCAGATCGTCGGCGCGGTCGACATTGTTCGTCAGGGAAATGGCGAAGGCACGCAGGTTCGGCGTAGCTTTGAGCATTGAATCGCGAAGATCGTCATCGATGCTCATGATTGCTGCTTCTCCGGCTGACGCTTGTCCAATTGGTTGATGATTTCGATGAAGCGATCCGGAACCGGTTGCTCGCCCAGGGCGAGCGCCTCGTAGAACTGGCGCAGGCGTTGGCCGAGTTGGGCCTGGACTGAACGGCTGAGCGCTGGAGATGTGGATTTTCTGAGGCCGGGAACGGGCTCGGGATCGTAATGAGGAATATGAGTTGGAGTCTTTTTCTGCATCGGGGCGTCCTGATCCACGGAGGGGTGGCGACCTCCCTTAGGGGTCACGCACAGGGCGGCACCCAATCGCCGACATGCTAACGTCAAGCCATGTTGATCGTTCCGCTACGGCATAGATTCACCTGTGCATTGCCGACAGCTCTTTTGACGGCTCATGGAACTTAATCCTTATGGCCAAGTTTCCCTGCAACAGAGTGATCTTTGCCGGATCATCGAACGGTTCTTGAAGCCTTCATCCAGGGCTTCAGTCGTGATCGGGCCAGGATCCAACAGGAGGCAACATCCATGGCACTCAGCACCATTCTTCTCATCCTCATCATCCTGCTGCTGATCGGCGCAGTACCCGCATGGCCCCACAGCCGCAGCTGGGGCTACGGCCCGAGCGGCCTGCTCGGCGTGATCCTGCTGATCCTCATCATCCTTCTCTTGCTGGGGCGTATCTGACGAACTGACCGGACGTTATTCGTCGCGCGATGGCCGGGCATGTCCCGGCCATTGTCGTTTTCGGCTGCTTGCAAGGCGGGCGCTGGCTCCGGGGCCAAGCTGAAGAAGCGGCGCCCTATCCCGTTACTGCCGAGCTTGTGTGCCGACGCACAGCGATGGGTCGAGGCGCGCTCTATCTCCTCTCCTGTCGCCACCCTTCAAGGGCTCACGGAAGACGCCGGCATGGCTCCCCCTTATACTCATGCCGGTCCTTTCGCTTGAAGGGTGGGGCCATTTTCCTGACGCTCAGCGTCGGGGGAGAACCCCGTCATCCGTCAGCCCCTTAGCGGATGACGGGGATGCTCCATTGGCCCGCGCCCATATTCCGAGGCCACCGCCATGCAGCTTTTGGTTGCATAAACTTTGATGAAATGTATTCTCGATTGCGGTTCGCCTCCGCAACCGAGATGAATGGGTGCCTTCGGCCGCTTGACCTCTCGGCCGTGCACGCCGGAACGGACCATTGATCCTCCGAGACGGGATCAAGAAGGGCTGGCTCCGTCGGCTGTTAACCCCTTAGCGGCACGGCGGAGCCTCCCGACCTTCGACGCCCCGATTTGTCCTAAAGAGAAAGGGGCGTCTAGCGCCCCTTCCGTCCCTTGTATTTCGGCTTCTGTCCCGCGAGCCCTTGCGTGGAGCGGGCGGCGGGGCGCTCCCGGAAGTTCAATGGCACCTCGCGATCCGTGCCAGGCCCCATCTCGTCGAGACCAGGTTTTCGGATGCGCGTGCCTTCGTCCGAGCGTCCCTTGCCTGTCGGGCCGTAAGCATCCGCATCCTCATCGCCCTTGGCTGCGCCTTCGCTGGAAGGCGGCAGGCCCTTCGGAGGCAGATTGGCGCTGCGGCCATACTTGCGCGAGCCGCCATATCGGCCGGCCTCCTTCTCCACGTCGCTCTGGCGCGCCATGGGATCGTCGCTGATGGCAAGCTCGGTCGCTTGAAGGCGCTTGAGCTCGTCGCGCAACCGCGCGGCCTCTTCGAACTCCAGATTCGCGGCGGCCTCGCGCATGCGCTTTTCCATGTCGGCGATGACGGCCTTGAGATTGTGGCCGACAGTTCTGTCGGCGAGACCTGTATCGACGGAGACGTGATCGCGCTCGTAGACGCTCTCCAGGATATCCGTGATGTTCTTCTTCACGCTTTGCGGCGTGATGCCGTGCTCGGCGTTGTAGGCAAGCTGCTTCTCGCGGCGGCGATTGGTCTCCGCAATCGCGCGCTCCATGGAGCCGGTGATCTTGTCGGCGTAGAGGATCGCCTTGCCTTCCACATTACGCGCCGCGCGGCCGATGGTCTGCACCAGCGAGGTCTCGGAACGCAGGAAGCCTTCCTTGTCCGCATCGAGAATGGCGACGAGCGCGCATTCCGGAATATCGAGACCCTCGCGCAGCAGGTTGATGCCGATGAGCACGTCGAAGGCGCCGAGGCGCAGATCGCGGATGATCTCGATGCGCTCCAGCGTGTCGATGTCCGAGTGCATGTAGCGCACGCGGATGCCATTCTCGTGCATGTATTCCGTCAGGTCTTCAGCCATGCGCTTGGTAAGCGTAGTGACGAGCGTGCGGTAGCCTTGGGCCGCAAGTTCCTTCACCTCGTGCACGAGATCGTCCACCTGGCTGCGGGCCGGGCGGATCTCGATAATCGGATCGACAAGACCCGTAGGGCGGATGACCTGCTCCACAAACACGCCGCCGGTCTGCTCCATCTCCCACTTTTGCGGCGTGGCCGACACGTGCACCGATTGCGGGCGCATGGCGTCCCATTCCTCGAAGCGCAAGGGGCGGTTGTCGAGGCAGGAGGGCAGGCGGAAGCCGTATTCGGCAAGCGTCGCCTTGCGCCGGAAGTCGCCGCGATACATGCCGCCGATCTGCGGCACGGTCACGTGGCTCTCATCGGTGAAGACGAGCGCGTTGTCGGGCAGGTATTCGAACAGGGTCGGCGGCGGCTCGCCCGGCTTGCGGCCGGTGAGATAACGCGAATAGTTCTCGATGCCGTTGCACACGCCGGTCGCTTCGATCATCTCGAGGTCGAACTGCGTGCGCTGCTCGAGGCGCTGCGCTTCCAGCAGGCGGCCCATGCGGGCGAGTTCCTGCAAACGGTGCTGCAACTCGTCCTGAATGCCCTTCACGGCCTGCTGCAAGGTCGGACGCGGCGTCACATAGTGCGAGTTCGCGTAGACCTTCACGAAGGACAAGTCGTTGGTCTTCTTGCCGGTGAGCGGATCGAATTCGACGATGGACTCGATCTCGTCGCCGAAGAGGCCGATGCGCCAGGCACGGTCTTCCAAGTGGGCCGGAAACAGCTCGATGGAATCACCGCGCACGCGGAACGTGCCGCGCGCGAAATCGCTCTGGATGCGCTTGTACTGCAACGCCACGAGATCCGCGATGAGCTGGCGCTGCTCGATGCGCTCGCCGACCTTCACGGAGAAGGTCATGGCCGTATAGGTTTCCACCGAGCCGATACCGTAGATGCATGACACGGAGGCGACGATGATCACGTCGTCGCGCTCGATCAGCGCACGCGTCGCCGAGTGGCGCATGCGGTCGATCTGCTCGTTGATGGAGCTCTCCTTCTCAATGAAGGTGTCTGAGCGCGGCACATAGGCTTCGGGCTGGTAATAGTCGTAATACGAGACGAAATATTCCACCGCGTTGTCGGGGAAGAACGACTTGAACTCGCCGTAAAGCTGCGCGGCCAGCGTCTTGTTCGGCGCGAGGATGAGGGCAGGGCGCTGCGTCTCCTCGATCACCTTGGCCATGGTAAAGGTCTTGCCCGAGCCGGTGACGCCGAGCAACACCTGATCGCGCTCCGACCGGCGCACGCCGTCCACCAATTCGCGGATGGCGGTGGGCTGGTCGCCGGAGGGCGTGAATTCGGATTTGATCTTGAACGGAATRCCGCCTTCCGATTTCTCGGGGCGAGGCGGGCGGTGCGGCACCCAGGCCTTGCCGTTCTTGAAGCGCGGGTCGCCTTCCGTGAGCAGCCTCGAGAGCGCATCGACGGTGGCCGAGAAACCTGATTCCGGCACCAGATCCCCCAGCTCGTTCGCCACATCCGGCCCGTCATCGGGACCCTTCAGGCCAAGCTTCTTGGCGAGCGCCGGGTCGACATCCGTGATGTCGCCGTGAATGAAGGTTTCCTGAGCACGCTCGGCAAAACCCTCGGCGGCTTCCCGCTCCCGGTTGACGGCCGGGTTGAGAAGTTCTGCCAGATGGGGGGCCAGGGGCTTCAGATCGGGTTTGGACGCTTTCCCGGTGGAAAGCTTGGGCTTCTTGGGTGATTTGGCCATGGGAACGAATATGGTACAAAAGAGCAAAGATTGAAAGGGTGGAGCATCTAATCCGGGCCGTCATCCACCCGTCATGAGACTGACGCATGAGAACCTTGCCAAGCTCAACCATATCGCGGGGATATCATGCATCGCTCTCTCGCCATCGGCTCACTTGCAGCCGTTTTGCTGTCGGGTACTGCTCTTAACGCTTCAGCAGCCGAATATTTCGACCGTATCGCCAGTTTTCCGATCACCGCCAACCTTCCGACCGATGCCGACAAGAAGGGCGAGACCGTAGCTGAGATCATCTCCGCGAGCGAGGACGGCAACCTGCTCGTCTATACCGACAGCCCGCGCAAGAGCCTCGGCTTCATCGACATCACCGACCCTGCCGCGCCGAAGCCCGGCGGCCAGCTGGCGCTGGGCGGCGAGCCTACATCGGTGAAGGTCGTGGGCGGCACCGCCCTCGTCGCCGTCAACACCTCCGAGAGCTTCACCAATCCGAGCGGCAAACTCGTGCTCGTGGATCTGGCGAACCGCAAGATCGCGTCTGAATGCCAGCTTCCCGGCCAGCCGGATTCGGTCTCTGCCAATGCAGGCGTTCTGGCCATCGCCATCGAGAACGAGCGCAACGAGGAAATCAACGACGGCGCCATCCCGCAGCTTCCCGCTGGCACACTGGCGATCGGCAACTTCAACGGCAGCGCCATTGAATGCTCGGCGCTGAAGACAGTCGCACTAACGGGCCTTGCCGCCGTTGCAGGCGAAGACCCCGAGACCGAATTCGTCGACGTGAACGACGAGGGCAAGATCGTCGTCACGCTTCAGGAGAACAACCACATCGTCGTGGTGGACGGAAAGACCGGCAAGGTTGAGTCCCACTTCTCCGCAGGCCAGGTCGACCTGAAGAACATCGATACGAAGAAGGACGGCAAAATCGAGCTCAGCGGTTCCATGAACGCCGTGGTGCGCGAGCCCGACGGCGTGCACTGGATCGACAACAACCGCTTCGCCACCGCCAATGAGGGCGATTGGAAGGGTGGCTCGCGCGGCTTCACCATCTTCAACAAGGATGGCAGCGTATCTTACGAATCCGGCGCCAGCCTGGAGCATGAGGTCGTTTCGCTCGGCCACTATCCCGACAAGCGCAACAAGAAGGGCATCGAGATCGAAGGCATCGAGACTGCCCGCTTCGGGCAGGACAACCTGATCTTCGTAGGCTCCGAGCGCGCCTCCGTGGTCGGCGTTTATCGCGACACGGGCGCTGCTCCCGAACTCGTGCAGGTTCTCCCCACGGGCGTCGGCCCGGAAGGCCTCGTCGCCATCCCCTCGCGCAACCTCTTCGTCGCCACGAGCGAGACACCTCTGCATGTGGATGGCGGCGTTGCTCCACATGTGATGATCTACCAGCGTGCCGAGCGTGCTGCGCCCGCATACCCCACGATCCGTTCAGTGAAGGATAATCAAGGGTTGCCGATTGCCTGGGGTGCTCTCTCCGGCATTGCCGCCGACAAATCGCAGGCAGGCAAGCTCTATGCGATTACGGACAGCGCCTATGGCAGTGCGCCGCGCATCCTGACCATCGATGCCACGAAAAAGCCCGCGCTCATCACGGCGGRAACGCTCGTGACCCGTGGCGGTCAGTCGGCCGAGAAGCTCGATCTCGAAGGCGTCGCGCTTGCAAGCGATGGTGGCTTCTGGCTCGCGTCGGAAGGAAACGTGCCGAAGGGCGTCAAGAACCTGCTCGTGAAGGTCGATGCCAAGGGCGCGATCCAGGAGGAGATCTCCCTGCCGGCAACTCTCGAAGAAGGCGCGAAGAACTACGGCTTCGAAGGCGTGACGGTGACCGGCTCCGGTGCGAACGAAATCGTCTGGCTCGCCATGCAGCGCGAATGGGCGGACGATGCGAAGAACAGCGTGAAGCTTCTCGCCTACAAGCCGTCCGACAAGAGCTGGAGCGCCGTGCGCTATCCGCTCGACAGGACGGAAGAAGGCTGGGTCGGCCTCTCTGAAATCACGGCTGTCGGCGACCGCGTGATCATCATCGAGCGCGACAACCAGATCGCGGAGAAGGCAAAGCTCAAGAAGCTCTATGCGGTGTCCCTCTCCGACATGAAGCCCGTCGCTCTCGGCGGCGAACTGCCGACGGTGAAGAAGACGGAGCTTCGCGACCTCCTGCCGGATCTCAAGGCCGCCAAGGGCTATGTGCTCGACAAGGTGGAAAGCTTCGCCGTCGATGCCGCAGGTGATGCCTACATCATCACTGACAACGACGGCGTGGACGATTCCTCCGGCGAGACGCAGTTCATCAAGCTCGGCAAGCTCTGAGCTTTATCGATAACACACGACGGGAAGGGGCTGCTCATCGGGCAGCCCCTTTCGTTTCAGGCCGTGTGCTTCTCCGCCTTCTTGCCCGTTCCGCGTACAGCTCGCAGCAACGGCACGGCGACGTAGTGGATGAGGGGGATCAGCACCGCGCCGAGAACGAGGCCGAAGAGCCCTGCGGCTGCGGCGGAGACGATCCATTCGACGGCGCCACTGAGAGACGGAACGGCATGGGCTGCGGCTGCGGAGATGTCATGAATGGCGTGGGCAAGACCCGCGAGGCCGTAGCCTTCCAAGCCATGAATGATGATGCCGCCGCCGACCCAGATCATCGCAGCAGTTCCAACGATGCCGAGGATGCGCAGGAGAACGGGCATGGCGTGAACGAGGCCGCGTCCGAAGCCTTGTGTAAGGGGGGCAAGCGCGCGATCGCCGGAGGTGGGAATGCTCTCTCCACCGCGTCTCAGAAGGCCGGAAACGGGCCTGTTGTTGGCAGCAAGCGCCAGGCCCGCATCGTCCGCTTTCACGATCAGTGCCACACCGCCATAGACCAGCACCGTGATGC
>NZ_JBFUMH010000096.1:0-19988 GCF_054049475.1 Microvirga sp. P5_D2
CGTCATAAGAGCGGATATAGTCATCCGGATCGTAACGATGCGACGCAAAGACGAGCAACATGGCATCTGGAGAATAGCGGTACTGAGTGCCCCAGATCATTGCCGGCATGTAAACGCCCAGGTTTGGGCGGTCGAGCGTGAGCTCCCTCCGGTTGAGGCCGTCGTCAAGCAGGATTCCACACGATCCACGCACGCAGATGAGGAACTGATCACACACCTTATGTGCATGCTCACCCCGAACTTCGCGAGTGGGTACATCGTAGACGAGGAAATAACGTGATGGCTTGAACGGAATGTCCGACTCGAACTCTCCAACGGACAATTCACCACGCAGGTCCTTGGAAACCTTCAAGACATGGAGGCTCGCATTCCCGACTTGCAGTGGCGTGCGCCCGGGCTGCTGCAGACGAGCGGCGTCGACAATCGACGGAGGATTCGCCTGAGCTCCTTCGGTGACGTAGCCCTTGATGCGTGCCGGGTTGCCGACGACGATGGCGTTCGGAGGAACGGATCTCGTGACGACAGCCCCGGCTCCCACCATCGCGCCGACCCCGATCTCGATTCCTGGCAGGATCGTGGCATTCGCGCCGATCGAGGCCCGCTGGCGAATGATCGTCCGGGCAAAGGCCTGAGGGTACTCCTTGCTGCGGGGAAAGGGGTCGTTCGTGAAGGTTGCGTTTGGTCCTATGAAGACATCGTCCTCGATGGTGAGACCGTCCCAAAGCTGCACGCCGCACTTCACTGTCACTCGGTCGCCGACGACAACGTCGTTCTCGATGAAGACTCCGTCGCAGATGTTGCATTCGGCTCCGATCCGCGCTCTTGGCAGGACGTGGGCGAATGCCCAGATGCGAGTTCCAAGGCCCACATTCGTGCTTTCGCAGATGGCTTGGGGATGCACAAACGCTTGGCTCATTGGGAAAGATTCCATGCGGGGGGTGATAATGTTGACGTTTCTCCCTCGAAGGCCCGGGTTGTGCTGATGAGGGCGAGGGGGCGGCGCTTCGTGTTCTCGTAGCCCCGCCAAGCGTAAGAGCCTATGAGACCGAGCCCGAGTGTGTTGAGGCCACCGAAGAACGTTATGACCACGATGGTCGCCGTATAGCCGGCGGTTTCGATTTCACCCATGAGGCGCATCGCGATCACGCCGAGGGCCAGGACGATTGCCGCCACGATGCCAATGACGCCCAAGAAGGTCAGGATGCGCACCGGTAGGTCGGTGAATGAGAAGACGCTGTCGAGAAGGTAAGTCAGCTTCTTCCGGAACGTCCAAGCGCTCTTGCCATGTTCGCGAGCTCTGCGCTGATAGGGAATCTCGGTCCGGCGAAATCCGAGCCAGTAGACGAGGCCCACTAGCGAACTGTGGGCTTCCTGCAGTTGAAGCAACTCGTCTCGAATGCGCTTGTTACAGCCGAAGACATCGACACCTCCGGCCGGGATCTCTCTCATGACGAAAGCGCGATAGAAAGCCCAAAACAGATTGGCGGACATGCGCGTCATGGCAGGGTCGTCACGGCCTTGCCGCACGCCGACCACAATGTCCGAGGCGTCAGAATGCAGTTGCTCAAGAAACTCGATCAGGAGGTCCGGCGGCTCCTGCAGGTCAGCCGCGATCACGGCGAAGAAGTCGCCACGCGCTGCTCTCAGACCTGTCCGTATCGCCGCGAAAGACCCGAAGTTGCGCRCATGAAGGATAAGCTGTGACCGGAAGGATGCCTGGGCCAAGCCCTTTTCCAGCAGCGCAAAACTATTGTCCGGGCTCCCGTCGACCACGAAAACGAATTCCGTACCGATGCCAAACTGTTCTTTGACGACGGTGCTGATGCGGGAGAACTCGCTGATCAGCTGAGGCACGAACTCCGCAGTGCGGTAGACGGGAATAATCACCGAGAACATCGGCTCACCAGCTGTTAACGGCTGCGATGATCGTCGCAACCTCATCATCCGAAAGCTCCGGGTAACACGGCAGGGTCAACACTTTGTCTGCAAGCTCCTCGGTCACTGGCAAACGCACGTCCCTGGAGTTGGCCGCAATGATGGGTTGGCGGTGATCCGGAATAGGATAGTGGACATCGGTGCCGACGCCGGCGGCTTTCAAGTGAGCCTGAAGCCCCCCGCGATCTTCGCAGGTCACCACATAAAGGTGGCCTACATAATCGTCGCCATACGTCTTGGGGCAGCCGACGCGAGGATGCTCGATCTCCGTCGAGTAGCGTGACGCGATGTCACGGCGTTTTGCATTCCATCTGTCGACGTGAGGAAGCTTAGCGCGCAGAACCGCGGCCTGGATCTCATCGAGACGGCTGTTACGTGCCCCGGGCGTGACCACTTTATACTTGGATTCCCACCCGTACTGCCGAAGCCGTCGAACTTTGTCAGCAACGTCGCTGCTCTTGGTCACGAGCGCGCCGCCATCGCCGATGGCTCCCAGGTTCTTCGTGGGATAGAAGCTGAAGCTCGCGGCGTCTCCGAAACTGCCGGCCCTCCGCCCGCCCCGGCGCGCACCATGCGATTGGGCGCAATCCTCGAAAACGGGGATGCCAGCAGGCTTGGTGAGCTTTAGAATGGCGTCCATATCATTCAGAAGCCCATAGAGATGCGTAATGACCACGGCATCGATGCCACCGGCCGCGAGCACAGCTTCCAACTGATCGAGAGCCATGAGCTTCGTGTCGCGGTCCACATCCACGAAGACGGGCTCAGCCCCGATGGCGGCAAGAGCCGTGGCTGTGTAGAAGCCGGCATTGGCCACCGTAACGACGCGGCTCCCAGGGCCAACGCCCAGGGCCCGCAGCCCCATTTCGATGGCGTCGGTTCCGTTCGCCAATCCGAGGCAGTGCGACACTCCGCAGAACTCGGCGAATTCTTGCTCGAACGCCTCGCATTCCTTGCCCAGGATATACCATCCGCTCTGGAAAACTCGGCCGATCGCGTCCTGAACCTCAGCCGCAGTTGCCGTCGCATGCCGACCAAGATTGTTGATTCCTATGAAAGTGCTCAACGTTCAACCTCGTGAAATCTCGTCGTTCCCTTTAGCGACCCTCATGGCGGGTTTCAACTCGAAATGGTTATGCCGTAGCAGGGGCACTTGGCACATCGTCGCGGCATCGGAATATGGCTTTTGGATAGAGCGGGGCCGTCGCAGCTCGCGCTTCGAGGCATGACGCCGCCAGAATCCCTAGCTTCCTATCCCTCCCGCAGAGGCTCGCGAACGACCGATCTGACTTGATGGGAGTGGGCCGCAGCCTTGACTGGCCCAAGTCCAGAAGGTAACAGGCAAACTCCCCCTGACAAAATTAACAAGGTAGTTCACCTTCTATGCACCGGAAGAGCCGCCGCATTTTATGGCTTCTCAACCATAAAACCTTGATGCCGTATGAAGTGCCTCTGATGATGGAGCTCGGCTTTGAGATCTTTGTTCCGAAGAAGGTGCCGAAAACCAATTTTCGAAGCGCGGCAGTGAGCTTTGATTATGACAAGTCGCTGACGATACCGGAGAAAGTACTGGATCGGCTCAATAATTTCGATTTTTACTTAACCGATTGGCCACCGGATATCATCAGGCTGCTCAACAGATACTTCGGGACTATATTTGTCATTCCGTATGGAAGGCAAGTCATTCAAGCCGTTACGTATTTTGACGGGGAAATCGTCTTTCGCGCCTTTGGCCTCGATAACCGGCATACCTACGATAAAGTCCTTGAAGACATGTACGGCCGCGGGTTCAGCCACCGGCTCGCAAGCGTCAAGGAGCGGTTTTGGTTCGGCGAGGGGTACGATCACCTCCACGAGATCGAACCATCGCTTTTCAAGGAAAAATCCCTGTTCCTGCCCATCGGAATCCCGAATTCGTTTTTCAGGAACGAGGGCAAGTGGAGGGGGGCACGTAAGGAGATCCTGTTCGTCGCGCCGAATGTCGTGACAGACTCTTATTACGCCAAGGTTTACAAGGACTTCAAGAGGGATTTCGGCGATCTTCCGCATGTGATCGTCGGTCATCAGGATACCCCGATTGACGATCCGCATATGGCGGGCTTCGTGACGGATGAGGAACTGCAAAATCTCTATTTGGACTGTGCCGCCCTTTACTACCATTCCAAGGAAACGCGGCACGTGCATTATTCGCCCGTGGAAGCCGCCATCAACGGAATGCCTATCGTCTATTTCGAGGATTCACTGCTGGGTCGCATGTGCCCAGGCTCCGTGAAAGGCCGTGTCACATCGGTCGGTCAGGCGCGGGAGATCCTTCAAAGGATTCTCTCGGGGGACACCACATTCATCGCGGACATACGAGAAGATCAAAAGGATGTCGCATACCATTTCTCGGACGCATATTGCAGGCCGGTTTGGAGCAAAAATCTCGAAACATCGGGTTTTCTCGCAAATCTAGCCAAGCAGAATTCAGTCAGGACCATCGGTCGCGAATTGCTTCGGTCCGCAGCCCAGCTTGTTGGGCGGTCCCTTGATAACTCCAAGGCCTATATTCCGTATCCAAGTAGCGGGATCGCAAAGAAAGCAACCGGCGCATCGCTGGAAGACGGCATCGACTTCACTCAGGAAGATCTTCCGGATACCGTAGTTGACATCCAGGGTCTCTCCGAGGCGGAGCCCTGGGGACGCTGGAGCGACGCAGAGCGGGTCGTCATCTCGCTAAATCATATGCTGGACAAGGAGTTCATCCTCGACGTTGCCGCTGTCGGACATGATCGTAACGTTGGCGCTGACATTAAGGTCAAGATTGGCAATGTGTCGAGGCATGCTCGGTTTGGGGCCGACATGAATAACGCACAGACTGTTTCTCTCCCTTTCCGGCTAAGAAAGCCATCCAGCACTATCGAGTTCACTGTTCCGTATCCTGTCCAACCAGCAAAAGACAGTCGATTGATCGGCCTTGGGCTTGTTCATCTCAATGTGCGTCCGCTCGAAGCTGTCTCGGAAGTAGCGCAGGAGGTCTATCCCCTCGTGGCCAATTCGACTGAAAAAGAACGCAAGACTTTCATTGAGGCTGGTATCGCTGCTGCATCCGCTCCAGGGACTGCCTTCTCCGGGCCGACTGCTGCGACAGCCGTTCCAGGGGCTGGCTCTTCAGAACAGTCGACCGCAATCTCGGTGGATGACGGTAGGAATACAGATGAGCGGCCGGTTTGGAGACGCGCTGCCCGATCAGTCATTCGACGTGTCCGGCCCCTTCTCCTGCCGTTCGCCAATCGCTTCAGGGGGCATGTGCGAATAGCGATCGAAGAGACCGAGGTGCTGCCGCAGCTGACCCGAGTCAATTCGGACTTGGCGCAGGTGAGAGCAGAACTCGCGTCATTGCGCCACGAGATCATCAGCTTGCGAAGAGTTCTCGATGTCCATGCCAAGCAGGTTCAGGTCGATGCGAAGGCCGATCGGATCGCTCTCGATGAGATGACCAAGTCATCATCGGCTGCGATGGAAAGGACCAACGGGGCCCCGGCAGGTGCACACCGACCTGAAGCCGAGGTAACTGCGAAGAAAACCAAGCGGCTACCCGCCGAGGACACCTGAGCGGCGCTTACGGCAGAGGAGGCGAACGGGAAGTCATTCGCCGCATACCAGGAAAGATGCTCTGAATGTCTGAAAACTTTGACCTTCACATCGTCGGGGCCGGCGGCCATGCCAAGGTGATCATTGAGCTCGCCCGCGCCGCGGGCTGGAATCCGATCGGGCTGCTCGATCCGGCACCGGTCGGCAGCACCATTCTGGGCGTCCCTGTGGTCGGGGACGACAGCGTTGCGCCACAGCTCTTCGAAGATGGCCATACGGCGGCATTCGTGGCCTTGGGCCGGAATGAGCTTCGGCGACGCATCGGATTGCGTCTTCGCGCAATTGGCTTTCGGATGCCGACACTCGTCCATCCGAGCGCCGTTGTGTCTCCGAGTGCTGTGCTGGGAGACGGCATTGCCGTTCTGCCCCAGGCCGTCGTCCACTCCTGTGCACAGGTCGGCGATTTTGCCATTATCAACACTGCCGCCGTCGTGGAGCATGATTGCGTCATCGGCGCGGGTGCCCATGTGGGGCCGCGATCCGTGATGGGCGGCAACGTGACGCTTGGAGAAGAGGTTTTCTTCGGCATCGGAGCCGTTGCAAGGCCGCTCAGCGTGATAGGCGACAGGACGACCGTGGGAGCGGGCGGGGTTGTGGTCGGCGAGATTCCCAGCGATATGGTTGCCGTTGGGGTTCCGGCCCGTCCGCGGGCCCGGCGATAACTTGCCGCCGGAGGTATAGACAGCGTGAAAATCGGGTTGGTCTCATCAGCCATGCCTCTGGTCCAGGGTGGCGGGCGTTTCATCGCGGACTGGCTTGCTCCCAAGCTCATGGAGGCTGGGCATCAGGTCGAGACAATCTGGATTCCGCAGATCGACGACCCGACTACGCTCTTCCAGCAGATGCTGGCTTTCCGTCTCATGGATCTGAACGAAAGCTTCGACCGCGTCATCACGTTCCGGCCACCGGCGCATGTCATCCAGCATCACACGAAGATCGTTTGGTTCATCCATCACATCCGGCAGTTCTACGATCTATGGGAAACGGATTATAATCCGCTGCCACGCACCGCCTACTGGGACGCCTACCGGAGCAATCTCGCGGCTGCGGACACCAAAGCCCTTCGCGAGGCACGCAAGGTCTTTACCAATTCCGGGATCGTCCAGGGCCGCCTCAAGGCCTTCAATGGTGTCGACGCAGAGGTGCTCTATCCTCCGGTCCTGGCGCCGGAGCGTTTCTTCTCGGAGGTTTGGGGCAGCGAAGTCGCCTTCATCTGCCGGGTCGAGCATCACAAGMGCCAGCATCTGGCGATCGAGGCGATGAAGCATACGAAGACCCCCGTGCGGTTGCGCATCGCGGGGCGTAGCAGTTCTGCGGAATATGCCGATTCCCTCAGGAAGCTCATCGCGATGAACGATCTCGAGGATCGGGTGACGCTCGACCTCCGTTGGATCAGCGAAGGGGAAAAGGCGTCGCTGCTTTCGACCGCATTGGCCGCGATCTATGTCCCGCTTGATGAGGACAGCTACGGTTATCCAACGATCGAGGCGGCCTTGGCCCGCAAGGCGACTATTACCGTCTCGGATTCCGGTGGGGTGCCTGAGTTCATTACCGATGGGATATCCGGTTTCATCGCTGAAGCCGATCCTGTTGCGATCGCGGATGCTTTCGATCAGCTGTGGGCTAATCGAGCGCTTGCGCAAGAACTCGGATGCAATGCCCATCAGCGTTTGGCGGAGCTGAACATTCGTTGGGAGCACGTCATCGAGAGGCTTACATCGTGAATGTCCTTGTCCTCACGACTATGACGCCTTTCAAGTATGGGCGAGCGGAAGAGCTGACTAACCAACTCGTCCGTCAGATGAAGCTGAACGGTGTGAATGCGGAGGCGATGCGTCTGCCGTTCAAGGCACATCCTCCTGAGCGGTTGCTGGACGAGATGTTCATCTTCAAGTCGCTCAAGTTGTACAATGTCGACCGTGTCGTATCTCTAGCTTTTCCGGCTGAGCTTGTACCGTTCGAGAGCAGGTCTTGCTGGATGGTGCATGAGTATTCGCAAGCATACGACCATTATGAAGCGCTCAAAGCAGGGCAGGGGTCTCGCGCTGAAACGATCAAGGAGGCCTTGATCAGGAACGAGACCCAATCACTCCAGTCGGCAAAGCATTTGTTTGCTAGCTCGACGGCGGTCCAAGCCCAAATTCAGCGCTATCATGGGCTCTCATCGGACCTGCTCCTGCCGCCTCTATCTAATCCGGAGCAGTTTGTATCGATAGGAGATGACGGCTATATCCTGGCGTCCGGGCGTGTCGAGACAGCAGAGCAGCTCTTTCCCCTGATCGATGCCATGAAATTGGTTCCTGCCAACGCAAAGCTTGTGATTGCCGGACGACCGGAAAATCCGGTCGAGGCTGAAAAGCTGCGTAAACGAATACATGACGCTGACGTGGAACGGCAAGTGACCATCGATCCGCAGGCTGCGCGGTCGCGGGAAGCCCTTGCCGAGCTTGTCGGCCGCGCTCGGGCAGTGATCTCCATAGGGGAGGACGCTGACCCTGCGGTGGGTTTCTTTATGGAGGCTTTCCAAGCATCGAAGCCAGTGCTGACGACGGCGAACTGGCTGTGTAACATTGTAATTGATGGCGAAGCTGGTATCGTGACCGAGTTGACGCCCGAGGCGCTTGCCGAAGGCATGGGGAGGCTGCTGGAATCGCCCAGCCGAGCTATGAACATGGGTTTTGCAGGCCGTGAACGGTGGCGCTCTCTCAAGATCGACTGGCCCACAACTGTCGAACGTCTGTTAGCGTGAGGCTGTCATGAGGATCGGCTGGGCCAGTCCCTTCAATGAACAATCGCCTATTGCCCGCTACAGCCTTCGGGTTTGCGAAGAGCTGAGGCGTCGAGGCATTCGGGCGGAGATCATCCGGACAGAGACTGGACCCGAGGAGGCGCTTCCCGCCCTCGACAACTCGTTGCCCGTCTATCCACCGGCTGAGTATACGACGGAATTTCTCGAATCCCACTTCGATTTGTGCGTGGTCAACGCAGCCCGAGAAGCAATGGATCACGAGCGGTTAGTCGATATAGCCCGCCGTTTTCAAGTCGTTACGTTATTTCACGGCCATGGCGGCCAGAATGACGAAGATAGACCTGTAGAACCTGCCAAGGGGCTAAGTCATCCGGGTGAGATCGATTGGGTTGCGCAGCTGGCATCGCTTTCGACCGGGGCGGTCGTACATGATAGTCGCGACCTTTCAACGGTGCGCCGCCTCTGCGCGGGGCCAACCGTACTGTTTCCCTTTAATTCAACGGATTCTGGGGCTGATCTCCCGGCCTTAGCAGGGGAAGCGCGGCCGGATATCGTTGCGACAACCCCGCCTTCGGGGGGCGGGGGCTGCGTCGAGAAGTATGTTGACGCCCTTATCGAAGTGCTAGATGAAGCGCTGCACCGGGCCCCCCTTAGGAATGCAGGGTGGACAATAGGCGCAACTGTAGCTGAAATGGGCCTCGCTTGGGATGATCCGCTTTCGTCTCGCCTGGGGCATGAGATGTCTGCACTTTTTGAGGAAGCCGGAGGGGCTGAAAGTGACAAAAACTGACAAAATGACCGCACCACTTTCCATTCTTCCCGTTTATCAGCCTGATTTGTCCGGCAACGAGAAGAAATACGTCAACGAATGCTTGGACACGTCTTGGATTTCGTCCCTCGGTGGGTTCATTGACCGGTTCGAGAGAGCCTTCGAGCGGGAAACTGGAGCCAAGCATGCCCATTCCRTCTCGAACGGAACAGTCGCGCTGCACCTCGCCTACCATTGCCTGGACATCGGTCCTGGCGACGAGGTCATCGTTCCGACATTTACCTACATCTCGTCGGTGAACACCATCGCCCAGACGGGCGCTTCTCCTGTCTTCGTCGAGTGCCGTCCTGGCGATTGGCTGATCGATGTCGAAGACGTGGCCCGCAAGATTACCCCCCGCACGAAAGCGATCGTTCCGGTGCATCTCTATGGTGCCATTTGCGACATGGACCCGCTGATGGCGCTTGCGCGTGATCGTAACCTGAAGGTCATCGAGGATTGCGCCGAAGCGCTGGGCTCCACTGTTAATGGACGGCACGTCGGTACGTACGGCGATATCGGGACCTTCAGTTTCTTCGGCAACAAGACGGTCACCACCGGAGAGGGCGGAATGGTAACCGCTCATGACCCGGATCTGGCGGCTCGTCTGAAGATCGTCAAAGGTCAGGGGCAATCCCCAACACGGCGCTACTGGCACACCGAACTCGGGTTCAACTACCGGATGACGAATATCTGCGCCGCCATCGGCTTGGCCCAGATTGAGCGGCTCGATGCCATTTTGGCCCGCAAGCGCGCCATTGGGGCATTGTATCGCGAGCTTGCCAAGGAGATGCCGGTCGAGTTCCAGACGCTGATGCCGGGTGTGACGAGTTCGGATTGGCTGGTCAGCCTCCTGCTCCCACGTGGCACCGACCGGGACGCCGTCATGGCCCGGATGTCGAGCGCCGGGGTCGAGACGCGACCGGTCTTCTACTGCGCTCATCAGATGCCGATGTACGCGAAGGGCGAAAGCTTCCCGGTATCGGAAGACATTGCAGCGCGCGGCATCAGCCTCCCCAGCTATCCTGGGCTCAGCAACAGCGATGTAGCCCGAGTTGTTGAAGAGCTTCGTCTGGCACTCGCCCGGCAGTAAGCCGATCAGCCGCGTATGTCTTGGTCGAGGTGAAATTGATGTCGGCCGTTTGCCGACGGCAGTCCACGCGACAAGGCGCGAGAGCGATCCCGCGGACGTACATTTCTGCCATCTAAGTCCCAAAGGGCCATTCTTGCGCGCTGTTTGGATTTAGGTGGCGCTGTCTTCATAGCCTGTAAGGCTCCGAAAAACCGAGGTGGCTCTAAGCCACCTCAAAATGGGCGGCCAAATGTGCGGCTATTGCGCTGCTGCGGTCGCCCGTGTCGAGATAACTCAATCATGGACACAGTTGACAACCCGATGTCTATCCCCGGTGAAATGCAGCCGACGTTGACCACCAGCGGGCCGGCGCGGAGGGCGTGGCTTGATCTCGTCCAAGGTTTTCAGAGCTGGCGTGTCTGGTGGCTCCTGGGAATTGGCGACATCCGGCAGCGCTATCGCCGATCCCGCATCGGCCAGTTCTGGATTACATTGAGCATCGCGATTTTCGTGGTTGCCATCGGAGTCGTGTATTCCGCCCTGTTCAAACAGCCGATCAAGAACTACCTGCCATATCTTGCAACGACTTATGTTGTCTGGGTTCTGATAGCCGGTGTCGTGACTGACAGCACCAGCGCTTTTGTTCAGGCTGAAAGCTTTTTGCGTCAGCAAGCATTGCCAAAAACGACGTTCATTCTGCGAATACTGGTCAGAAACGGGATCTCATTCGCTCATAACATCATCGTTCTTCCCGTCATTTTCTTGATTTTCGGGGTTGCCCCCTCGTGGACTTGGTTGGCCGCCCTGTTCGGACTCTTGCTTATCGTTGTGGCGGGCTTCCTGGGAGGGCTCATCTGCGCGATCCTTTGCACCCGTTTCCGCGACCTGCCGCAGATCATCCAGAATTTCATTCAGGTCGCCTTCTTTATCTCCCCAGTTACTTGGCAGGTGGAGTTGCTGGATGAAAGTGCGCGTCATTGGGTGAACCTGAATCCCTTCGCGGCCTTTCTTCGCGTCGTTTCGGAGCCGTTGCTTGGGCGCATGCCCAGCGCCATGACCTACGCCTCCGCCATAGCGACCATCGTCATTCTATGCGCTGTCGCGGCGCCGCTTTTCATCCGCTTTAGGCAACGTATCGTTTATTGGCTCTAGGACATCCCATGGCGTCTATTTCGCTGCGTAACGTAACAGTTGATTTTCCAATCTATAACGCCCGTGGCCGGTCGCTGAAGGCTAACGTCCTCGGCCGGGTGGGCGGACGGATTGGCGGCCAAGGCGGTGAAATCGTCACCGTCGAAGCTTTGCGTGGGATCAACCTTGAACTTCGACCCGGCGATCGATTGGCGCTCGTCGGTCATAACGGTGCCGGAAAGTCGACTCTTCTGAGAGTTCTGGCCGGCGCCTACGAGCCAAGCCATGGCGTGGCCGAAATCCAAGGCAAGGTCTCTTCCCTGTTGGATATGACCATGGGAATGGATCCGGAGCTCACGGGGCGGGAGAACATCGTCCTGCGCGGGATCTTTCTCGGCATGACCTTCCGTGAGATCACCGATCTCGCGCCGTCTATCGAGGAATTTTCGGAGTTGGGCGGCTTCGTGGACCTGCCGATGCGTACCTATTCTAGCGGTATGACTCTCCGTCTCGCCTTTGCGGTTTCGACGGCGGTTCAGCCCGACATCCTGCTTTTAGATGAGATGATCAGTGTCGGCGATGCTGATTTTGCCAACAAGGCAAGGGGACGGATCGAGCAGGTCATGGAGAACTCCCGGATCTTCGTTCTGGCTTCCCACGACCCGCAGATGCTGCAGCGCTACTGCAACAAGGGCATCCTTCTGCGCGAGGGACAAATTGTTGCGGCCGGGAGCTTAGATGACGTCCTCATGGAACATGCCTGACTTAACGGGCGATCGTTCGTAAGGTCTCATTGACGCCTAAGCGTACTTCTCTCCCGGGAATCCACTTATCCTGCCGGGGCCGAAACCTTGCTAGGTATAGGCTCGACGAGGGAGAACCAGCCACGATGTGCCTGACGTTCCGCCCGGAGCGCTTTTGATTGCTCTGAAAGCTCCTGCATGCAGCCCGGCTGCGCGAGGATTTCTTCGAGAGCCTGACGAAATCCTTCGGCATCTGTGGTCCTCGCGATCAGGCCCGCCCTCCCGAAGTCGATCTGCTCAGGCAACGCGCCGGTCGGCATCACAAGGCTCGGCATGCCCCATGAGGTAGCCACGGCCACCACGCCGGATTGGCTGGCTTCCGAATAGGGGCAGAGCAACAGGTCGTGGCTCGCGTACAGGATGTCGGTCTGGAGATCAGATACCCAGCCGAGTTGCAAATCGACCTGCTCCCATCCTGAGAACCAGCGCCTGACGTCGTTCTCCAACGGACCGGCGCCCGCGATGGTGAGCCGCCACCCGGATTGCGCCTTCATGGGCTCCAGAGCCTGAGCCAAAAGCTTCAGGCCTTTGTAGGGTAGGAGGCGACCATAGAAGAGAAGGCGAACCGGGCTGCCTTCGGGTCGGGGGGGGCTGTCGGCACCGGAACTTGGATAGATCGTCTCGATCGGCACCACGGAGATCTTGGGCTTTGCGACCGGCAGTCTCTCGACGATCCGTTCGGCAACGGCGTTCGAGAGTGCCACGACACGGTCTGCAGTGCGGATCAGAAGATCCTGTGTCGTGCGCTGCCAGGTGGCTGCGTAATCCCCCGGATGCGGCTCGGAATCGTGGGCCACATAGATCACCTTGAGGTCGCGCCTGCGCAGAGCATGAATGAATGGCCAGGCGAAGGGCGAGTTCATGGTGATGATGACCGCATCGGGCTTGAGCGCGGCCAATGCATCCGCATGACGCTTCAACTGCCAGAGTAGGGTCCAGCCCTGGCGCCAGAGGGTTGAAAGCTTCGGGCGGTCGATGTCCAGGATGGGCAGGCCGCTTGCCTTGAAGGTCTCCATGTCGTCGTTGTGGCGCGACAGGGACAGAAAGACCTCGACTGATGGGCTTAGATGCTGAGCAAGGCTGAGAGTGAAATGCGATCCGCCACCGCGGCGCCCCCAATAATGGAGGACGACGCGGGCCTGTCTTTCGGCGTGAGGATCGAGAACTCTGGTGTTCATAACGATTGTCTGGAAAGCTGCCTTGCCTGCGATGAGGCCTAGTAAGGGAGGTCGGGCGCACAAATCCATTCTTTTCTGACGTGGATGGGTTCACCATGCGAATGGCTTCGGTGGATAAGGCTGTGCCGAGGGGGCTGAAGGCAGAGAGTGCTGCGGTTGAGGGTCGCATCGCGGCGGCGAAGCCTTTAGTCGGGGTCCAAAGTCGCAGGTCTTCTGTTGACGCCACCTTGGCGGGTGTTTACGACCGCCAAATGTAATAAAGAAGGGCCGCCGATGAGCGAGGGCGACAACAAGATCCTACCCGTGGTCATGTGCGGGGGCTCGGGAACGCGGCTTTGGCCCGCCTCCCGGGACAGCATGCCGAAGCAGTTCATCGATCTGCTGGGTGACCACTCAACCTTCCAGACTGCCGTGCAGCGCGTGAGCGCGCCGGAGGTCTTCCTGCGCCCGACCATCATCTCCAGCAACGATGTGCGCTTCATCGTGGCGGAGCAGCTGGCCCAGATCGGAGCCAAGGCCGACATCATTCTCGAGCCGACCCAGCGGGATTCCGCGGCCGCCATCGCGGTGGCGGCCTGCCACGCCGCGCGCCACGATCCCGAGACGGTTGTGCTCGTGATCGCCGCCGACCACATCATCGACGATGCTGCCGCTTTCGCGGCTTCCTGCCAGGCGGCATTCGAGCCGGCTCGCCAGGGACACATCATGACGCTGGGCGTGGTGCCGCAATACCCGGCCACCAGCTATGGCTACATCCAGCCCGGCAAGCCGATCAAGAGCACGGATGCCTCCCGCGTCGAGCGCTTCGTCGAGAAACCGAATGCCGAGACGGCTCAGGGCTATATCGACCAGGGCTTCCTGTGGAACAGCGGCAATTTCCTGTTCCGTGCCGACGTGATGATCGAGGAGCTTCAGCAGTTCCAGCCGGAGATCCTGGCCGCCGCGCAGGAGGCTCTCGATCGCGCCGCCGCCGACCTCGACTTCATCCGCCTCGACGAGGCCGCCTTCAAGCAAGCGCCCAAGATCTCCATCGACTACGCCGTCATGGAGCGCACGGACCGCGCCGGCGTGCTGCCGGTCTCCTTCTCCTGGTCGGATATCGGATCCTGGGGCGCCCTGTGGGATGCTTCGCCCCATGATGAGGATGGCAATTCCATCCGCGGCAACGTGGAGGTGGTCGCCTCCCGCAACAGTCTCGTGCACAGCGATGAGATCCTCACCACCGTGGTCGGCCTCGATGACGTCGTCGTGGTCGCCAAGCCCGACGCCGTGCTCGTGACCTCGCGTAGCCGCTCCGAGCTGGTGAAGGAGCTCGTGGTCTCCATGCGCGCCAAGCAGCGCCCCGAGGCCAGCGAGCACCGCCGCATGTATCGCCCGTGGGGCTGGTATCAGCGCATCGACCACGGCGCCCGCTTCCAGGTAAAGCGCATCATGGTGACTCCGGGCGGACGCCTGTCGCTCCAGAAGCACCATCACCGGGCCGAGCACTGGGTTGTCGTGAAGGGAACCGCAGAGGTGACCGTGAACGAGACCGTGGCCCTCGTGCACGAGAACGAGTCGGTCTACATCCCGATCGGCGCGATGCACCGCCTGACGAACCCCGGCCGGATCCCGCTGGAGCTGATCGAGGTTCAGGTGGGCAGCTATACGGGCGAGGACGATATCATCCGCGTCGAGGATATCTACGGCCGCTAAGCTGACATTTCATGCCTTCAAAAAAGCTCCGGTCTCGCTGAGGCCGGAGCTTCTTCTTTGAGCTCTGAGGTTTYTTGGCCATGCCAAGCGAATCGGGAGCTATTGTTATCGAAAAGTCGCAACTCTGGTCCTGCGGGATTGTCCCGATTCCCGGCTTGTCCGGGAACTCTCCATCAGACCCGCCAAGGGCAGCATAACCCTGCCAAGGATCGATGGACACAAAGCCTACACGGGACTTCACCCAGTCACCGAGATGCGGCATGTCATAGAAGGGAACGGTGGCCCGGCACGTCATGTTCGATGCAGCAAGCACGCTCAGACGAGCGCTCACTCCTGAAATAGGTCTCGTAAAGCTTCGGAGGACCGCCTTATACCGGTGTCGGGCGCATAGCTTCTCGCATCGGTTCCTTGGACAACCTATGTGAGGCCGTCTAACGTTGGCCCCGAACAGGATCTTATGCGCCTCGCGACCCCCGCTATAGGGCAGAGGCTACAGAAATGTCGGGCGAAACCGAAGGATTCTGGCAAACCTCGACCTCCAGGATTCAGCGCTGAGGCACTCACTATCGGGCTGGCGTTCGCAAGTCAGTAGGACACGTCGAGCTGTAACTCAAGCACATAAAGCTCGAGGATGTGGTGTTTGCGACCAGTCGGAGCTGACATGACGCTTAATCCGCCCTGACAACTTCGAATGGCAGGGTGCGAGCGAAGCCATTCTGCTTAAGATGATACATGGGCCATCTGTGCGTCTACAATCATTCCAGACAAGCCGCACGATGGGAAACAGTAACGGCGAGAGCCCAGTCCAAAATTCCGGATCGCAGTCGCACAACAAATCGCGTCAATCCTCATCACGAAAACAAACCAACTCAGCGCCAAATGTTGCAGCCTGTACGTCAAGGTTGGAGCGCAGAAGGGTGACGGCTACCGGATTGCGACAATCCTAGTGTGGGAGGTTACTGTGGTTTGAGCCTCCGACGTGATCAAGCCATCGGTTTTGGTTGGCTCCCCCTTCGGGTTGAGCGGTGACGTGTAACAAGTGAGGCGGAGGTGCGCCTTTTTCAATCGGGATTCTCCCGATATCTCACCGCCTAACGACCCGTCCTGACACTTTCCTCTTCCATGGGCTGTGCTTGCCACCAGGCAAGGGCCTCTTCGATCCGTAAGCCCCAATGTGTTGGATCTTCTGCCGTTTGGCTTTAGCAGCCCGGCGATGATCATCCTGGGTTTTACCCACAGCGCAGGCCTCATGCGCCGGTCCCATGTTCTCCAGTGTATCGGCTCCTCCCAGCTCCAGCGCCCGGATGTGTTCAGCAATCCACCGCTCGCGCACGCCATCGATCTTCCGATAACATAGTACACATGCACCGCCGGTTTTCTCCCAAACTTGGAGCCGGCGGTTCGGCGTCATCTTCCGGCGGGGAGTCGTACCCACATCTTCAACTTCGATGTAAGGCATAACGCACTTTAGTCGTGTGATGAGGGAGTGAAGCGGTCGAGGGCGTGAGCAGCTGAAACCTCTTCACCGAGAAGGGCGATTATCTGCTGAAACAAGCGCTCCCATTCAGATCGTAAGGTTTCGTAGGAGGTAATTAGATCCATGAGCTGACGCTCCCGGTCAGGGTTTGGCGGAGCCACGTAGACACGCATCCCTAAGGAAGCAACCGTCAAAAGGTCTCTGTTAGATGAGGTGCATTCCGATATCGCCTGGATCCTACAAGACAGAGAATGTTTAGCTGTCATCAGCGAATTTCCTTCATAAGGCTCTTATCTGCCTTGCCGCTCCGCATGGAGAATAGATGACTTCGACTGCAGCGAAGTTTGCATTGCTTACATCCTTAGGAAGAAGCTTATGCTTTTCAAAGCTCAACCCAGCTCTTGGCGAGACCAATGGAATGCGCCACAACGGGTGCCCAAGGTTACGGCCTTTGCTGGAGCAAAGGTCTTCCCGAAGAGTAACAGTATTGACGACGCGCGACTGGGGCATTGTTTCTATGAAAATCCAATCATATGATAGCTTTTATATCACTCTCTACGGGAGTTGGCAATATGAGATCAAGTGATTCATTTCGGATCACGGGATCTCAGATCCGTGCTGCACGCGCGTTTTTACGCTGGAGTGCTGAGGAACTCGCAGCGCGAGCTAGGTTGGGAATTGCTACTATTCGACGTGCAGAGGCTCAGGATGGACCTGTTACCATGACGCTGGCCAATGTAGGTGCTATTCAGGGTGTGCTTGAGACGGCCGGTATTCAGTTCATCCCAGAAAACGGCGGCGGGCCAGGTGTGCGGCTACGCCATCCAGTCAAAGACGGTCCCAGCAAAGATTTAAACTCATATCTGCAGACTCGGCCGAATTTGGCTAAAGGTGCGGGCTAAATCAAAAAGCGTGCGAGAGCTGCCTGATTCGCCTGCACCAGCTGATGCGTAGAAACGTCGTAAACATATCAGGATTACATCAAGGTGTATAATCAGACCTGTGCGCGGGTGGCGAAATCGCGACCTTGATAGACTGTGAGCGATACCCTCCACCTCACTTCGCCCAGTCCGACGGTGTTAATGCGCGGTGCTGGCCTCAGGGATGTTTGAACGCGCACTTTGCACTTCGATCAGGCCGTCTCCAGCATTAGGATCACCGCCGTCCGTTTCAGGTTGTAGGCGATCGCGGTCAATCTGACCTGCAGCGCTRCTTTCGCCAATCCGAGCCAACGCGTGCGGCGGAGGCCGTAGCTGCGCTTCCAGGTGCCGAAGGTCTTCTGGATCCGGCAGCGCACGTGCTGGACGTGATGGTTCCACGCCTGCAGCTTGCGTAAAGCATTGCCACCAGGCCGTCCCCACACGCCTGTCTGGACAACACGCGGGCATCCTCCTTTGCTCTGAACGGCAGAAGCGAAGGCCGTTCCGCGGTAGGCGCTATCGGCGTAAACGTCACCAGGGTTCTCCGGCAGTGCCTCGCGGCCAGCACGTCCGTCGTTGACGTTGCCGGGTGTGACGGTCAATTCCTCAACGAGCGCCGTATCGGTATCCGCCGCCACATGCGCTTTGAAGCCGTGGATCGCCCTGCGCCGCTTGTGCCCGGCCCAGGCGGCCTCCTCATCCCGGTAAGTCGCCGAGGCAATCACCGTTGCGTCAATCAGCGTGCCCTTCTTGATGATTACTGCTTGGGTTTTGAGCTGGCGCGTCACCTCATCGAACAGCACCTTGTCGAGACCGCGCAGGACCAGCTCTCGCCGGACGCGCACGAAGGCGGTGCGCTCCGGTGTGGTCTCGTGAGCAGCAAAACCACAGAAGCGCCGGAACGAGGCACGGTCCTCCAGAGCTTCAGCCAGCTTCACGTCCGACAGATCGTACCGAACCGCCAGCAGCAGGGCCCGGAACAGGGCCAGCGGCGGCCAGGCGGGCTCGCCTTTGGCAGCGGCGTAGATGTCGACCAAGTGGCGATCAACAGAGGGCCAGTCGATCAGCTCCGACAACTGGTCCAGGGAGCAGCGATGGGGCGTGGGATCTGCGATGAATGCGAAGACTTCCTGTCCAATCTGACGGCGTGCCATGGGACCGCTCCCGTCATGTCCGGTAGCGCCATTGAATCACCCAAACAGTCACGGGTCGAGCCCACCCGCGCACAGGTCTCATTAGTCATATCACAACGGTAAGCCTACCAATTAGCTAAGTGGGAAGCCCTGTCTGCTCAATTCGGGGGCTGCAACAGAAGGGGAGATTTTCCAGTCCAGAAAGCTGGGATCCCATCGCAGAGGGAATCATGACCGTTTCGATCACAAAGGCGTACTAATTCCGCTTCATAGGTGAAATCTCGGCTTCAGCTCCGAACATGCAGTGGTGATCAACATAAGAATTCGCAATCCTGATACAGAAACAGATCTGGCTGAAGTCCCTATTGAAACAAGCCATTTATGCGATGAACGCGACGTTTCGGGCAAAGAGTAGGAGTACACCCAGCGCTAGAAGCTCCCGGTTTGCTAGCATAAAGTGACGAACCTGGGTTTGATGGTTCGCGGGACGGGCAGCACGCTGACCCGGTAGGGTTGGGAAATAAGCTGGATTACTCAAAATGCTCCAGTGTCTGCTGTGCCTCCCGGAGCAAAGCCCTAAGCGCCCGCCGTGTCTCAATCGCTTCCCGCGTGTACAACCCATTCTTAAGAGCGTTGCGGTTGCCGATCGGAGCGCCGGACCCGGCTGCTCCACCGTGCATCCGGCAACGCGCCTTGCCATTGACCGCAGGCGCTTGGCAGGAGCCGCCGGAGCGTGTTCGCGCCCCGCATCGGGGAGCCTTAAGCATCGCGAACTGGATCATTGGATCCCCTGATCGAAGGCTGCTCGATCAGCTCATTGGCTCCGTCTAGGCCAATCGGGATCACCGGGCTCGACGTGAGTGCTGGCATCCTTGGACCGCAAGCCAGCCTCTTTCGCTTTCGTGGCGGCTTGGTTTCCACGCTGCCGACAATGGCTTGACCGCCGGCCTGGACATTGACGGCTCCGACATTCACCTGTGGAGCTCCCTTGCCACGGTGGCGGTCCAAACCGTCGAGTTGCTGAAGGTAGATAGCCAAGAATTTGGAGGCAAGGCGTAGATTGATTTCAATGCATGGCATGTTATGGCCTGCCTCCGCCGCTCGCTTGAGACATTCCATAGCTGCATTGTGTGTGCCAACCATCTGGCTAGCCAACTGCCCCTCGAAAATGTCCTGGGGCTTCATCTCACGAAGGACGGCAATTGCAGCCGCAGCCGTAGAGGCATCCTCCCCTTCGGCAGGAGGGAGCCATAACGCCTGCACCACTTGCTTGAGAAGGCTGACCTGCACGTCGTGGTTGCTAAAGCATCGGACTGGAAATTCGACTCCTGGGTTTTGGCCTGGTGCGATCTGTGATTCACTTGCTGGAACGGGAGGTGGATCATGGGTCACTGCTATTCTCTCGATCTTCGGGTGCGGGTGTCCGACTTTGTCGAGGCGGGCCATTCCTGCCG
>NZ_JBFUMH010000097.1:0-19900 GCF_054049475.1 Microvirga sp. P5_D2
CCTTGCCTTGGGTGATAGCGCATTGGCGGCTCAGGTGTCCTGCCAGGATGGCGCTCGTGTCATGGAGGTGAGCTGATGTTGGTCTGGGCTGCTCTTCCCATCCTTGTGCTCGCGGTTCTTGCCAGCGGCCCCTTTCGTCATAGCATGCCAGCCCCAGTCGAAACGTTCGCCCAATTGGCTGCCATTCTCAGCCTTTTCGTTCTGGTCTGCGCGGTGGAAGCTGGGGGACGCAATAAAGACCGTGACCAGTAAGCTGGCTCTACTCATAAGCCGACCGTAGCTGTCGAAGGCTCTTTGAAGCCTTCGGAGAGTCAGGCGCTCCATGGATGGGGACCCTGAGACGATGGACGCTGAAGAGACTGCTTTAAAGGCTCGTGAGGTGGCATAGGATCCGGCACTTGGGGATGCCCAGGACCTGCCAGACAAAATCATCGGATAAACGGTTCGCGACAGGCTTTGGGTCACCTCACGCGCTGTTCTGCTGTAGCCCCTGCCAGCGCGGCAAGAAGAACACCGATATCGTCATTCAAAAGCTCAATGGCATTGCGGGCATATTCCCGGAAGCGCTCCTTGGCCTCGTCCGGCTCGTTGCTCCACGAACATGCTTGTTGATGAGCTTCGTGAATGGCCTGAGCTACTCCCTCAACGCTGTACGCTGACTTCTCGCTATCCATGGTGACAGCTCCTGTTCGTCTCAACGGGTATAAGGTGGCCGGTCTTGTCAGATGCTGGCCAACAAAAGGCTGGCTCCGATGAAGGAGCCGACTGACGCAACGAAGAGGAACGAAGTGCGCTGCACCGACGGCCTCGCGCAAGGAACACTCGTAGGTTGTAGGGTGGTATCAGTTTGGGCAGCTTGATTGTGGCTCATGAGACTGTCCTGCTTTTGCGGCAGACGATGCATGGTCCCTAAACGCACGTCGCTACCGGTTTATTCCCTCGCGATTTTTATGAGGATGTTGCACGAACATGAAAGGCCCGGGTTTCCCCGGGCCTTGCGTTTGTCGCAAGTGCGACGGAGCTTAGTACGAGCTGAACTTATAGTTCACCTTGGCGCGAATCACGAAGAACTCGCTCTCGCTGTCACGGTTGCCGGGTGCATCAACTGCACGACGGTCAGCAGTGGCGAACGGCACGGAGCTGCCGACGAAGGTGTTGTTCTCGTTTTCGAGGTTCTGCTCGGGGATGCGGACCCCGATAAATGGGATGTGCCACCGAAGCCCAAGGGCATGGGCTGGGCGACCTACGAGCGGTGGGTGGCTCGCTATGACGCCGCCGAGGAGATGCTCGATGCGCAACTCGCCATGGCAGCGGCACGCCTGATGAAGCGCCTGTAGATGGAAGGTGAGGAGTGCCGGAGCCGTCGCCCAAGCACTCCCGCACGAGCTTAGATGACGAAGAAGTCGTCGTACTTGAGAGAGGCTTTGTTCTTCAGCAAGGCGAACTCGACAGCCTGCCCCTTGCCCGAGCCATCGGCGTCATAGGACAGCACACCCGTCTTCTTGTTATAGATGATGTAGTCGTTGGCGTCGTTGGCTTTTTCTTTTGCAAAGTACGCCTTGTTCAGCATCTTCGGTTTGGTCGGAGAGCCCGAGCCCAGTTTCTTGAAGACGGCGTTGTCGAGCCAGATGCTGTCGTCCCTGACGGAGAAGTCCATCACCTTGTCGAAATTGACCTTCCGGTCTGTCTTTGCCGTGCCGAGCTTGGTTGTGAAGAGGAAGGCATCATTGCCCGAACCACCGGTCAGGTTGTCGTTGCCGTATCCACCATTCACTTCGTCAGCGCCGGCGCCACCATTGACAGTGTTCTTGCCCGCGTTACCCGTGATGCCGTTGTTCAGGGCATTGCCTATTAGCGAGATGTCGCTGGCTCCCTCGGCGACAAGATTGAGTGAGCCGTCGGGTAGAGTCAGGCTACCACTAGTTCGAACCGTAACAGGTGGCTTAAAAACTGATGGCGGGTTGGGCTCTATGATTGGCGACTCAGGATTCGAGGGTGGAGGGGTCAAGTCGTACGTTGCATCGGAAAACACGAGGAAGCGGATGTCTTGGAGGGTATCAAGCCCATCTCGACCTAACATTTGATCCTCGACAGACACGGTACCATCGACATTCGACTGAACGGTGTACTCCGACATTCTACCTGTAAACGTCGCAGAGTTACTACCGGCGCCACCAAGGAGCAGGTCATCGCCGCCCTGACCCGACAAAGTATCGTTCCCGTTGCCGCCGAAAACGGTGTCGTTCCCACCGTTCCCTGTCAGGACATCATTCCCATTATACCCGGCCAGAGAAACTGCGTCCGCGTGCTCCCACTTAATGTAGTCAGCGTAATTGTTTCCTTCGATGCGACTGTTTCCCATTAGATGATCTAAAAGGAACGTCCAAGGCTTGCTGCCTAGGAGCTCCGCTTTCGTGGATACTACATGCCAATAGTTTGATGCCTGAAATACTTGTTCGCTGTTTTTATAGGCACTAAGTCCATTTATCTGATATACGTCCAGAAAACTATCATAAGTATAATCAATGTGATATCGGGTCATATTTGCATTATTGACGACTGATATCATTAGGCTAGAGCCGTCATCATACTGAACCTGCGCCCCTAAAAATGAAGGCATGATTCCCCAACCTGTCCAAATTGACGTGTCCAGTCCACGTCCAGCAGCATCAAAAATTCTATAAGAGGTCATAACGGCTCTTCTATTGTTGGTTGGTGTTGTTTGACCTGTAACAGCGGTCTTTTCGAGTTGAGTCTTGGTCCATCGAGCTTTGATGACCAAAGACCCACGAGGGCATCAGATAACGAAGAGGTCGTCGAACTTCAGAGTGGCCTTGTTCTTCAGCAAAGCGCATTCAACAGCTTGGCCCTTGCCGGCGCCATCGGCATCATAGGACAGCACACCCGTCTTCTTGTTGTAGACAATGTAGTCATCCTTATCTTTAGCCTTGTCGCCGACGGTGAAGAACTTCTTGTCGAGTTTGGCCGGCTTCTGCTCCGAGCCCTTCTTCCCGAGCTTCTTGAAAATGGTGTTGTCGAGATAAATGCTGTCGTCCTTCACCGAGAAGTCGGCAATCTTGTCGAAATTGACCTTCCGGTCTGTCTTTGCCGTGCCGAGTTTGGTCGTGAAGAGGAAGGCATCATTGCCCGAGCCGCCATAGAGCGTGTCGTTGCCATAGCCGCCGTTCACCTTATCGAAGCCTGCGCCGCCATTGATGGTGTTCTTGCCCACGTTGCCGGTGATGCTGTTGTTGAGGCTGTTGCCGGTCAGCTGTACGTTTCCACTGCCATCAGCCACAACGTTTAGCACGCCCTCCGGCAGCGTCAGGCTCGTGGTGGTCGTCAGATCCCGTGTTGGTGAATCGTCAAGTGGTGGCACATAGACGTCGTCTACCGGAGTTATGGTGACAGTGACCAACTGCTCCGCAATCCCGCCTTTGCTGTCTGACACCACGATAGTGAAGGTATCAGAGCCGTTGTAGTCGGCATCTGGGATGTAGCTGAAGGTATGGCTGGCTTGGTTAAATATCACAGAGCCGTGTTGGGCCCGACCACCAATCTTCACTGCATAGGTCAGGAGGTCTCCATCCAGGTCAGTAGCTCCAATCGCCACTTCGACTAGCGGCATATCCTCAGCCGTCGTCACTTTTTGGGTTGCCGGCACAACAGGTGCATCGTTGGTTTGGAACACTTGCCCGTAAACACCATGCCCTAATTTGTACCCGTCTTGGCCATTCGACGTCCAAGCGACAACAAAGCTACCGTCTGCAAGACCCGTTACAGATGGGCTGTATTGGTCAAGGTCTGTATAGGAGTTGATTAGGAATTCGGGCCCGGCGACATTCCCCGCAGCATCATAGCACTGTCCGTAGACACCATACCCCTTTCCATCTTGGCCATTCGATGTCCAAGTCACTACGAAGCCGCCATTTGCCCGCGCCGCTACAGACGGCTCGTATTGGTCCAGCGTAGTATAGGAATTGACGCGAAACTCAGAGCCGATGGGATTAGCCTCAGCATCGTAGCGCTGACTGTAGACCCCAAGTGCCGACCCATCTTGGCCATCTGACGTCCAAGTGACCACGAAGCTGCCGTCCGCCAGTCTCGATATTGATGGCTCGTATTGGTCTGAAGCGGTGTAGGAATTGACCCGGAACTCAGATCCATCCGGGTTTCCGCTGGCATTATAGCGCTGACCATAGACGCCACCCCCTGACCCGTCCTGCGCATTCGATTGCCAGATAACGACGAAGCTGCCACCTAGCAGCCCCGCGACCCAAACGCTGCCTTGGTAATCTTCAGTGCTAGTATTGACGCGAAATTCCGTTCCAGCAGGGTCACCATTTGCATCGTAACGCTGACCGTAGACGCCATACCACGACCCATCCTGGTCTAATGACGACCAAGTGACAACAAAGCCACCACCGGTCAAGGCGGTTACGGACGGCTCCACTTGCAGGCTGTTCGTGTAGGTATTGATGCGGAACTCAGATCCAACGGAACTGCCACTAGCATCGTACCGCTGTCCGTACACGCCATATCCGAATCCGTCTTGCCCATCCGAATGCCAAACGACGACAAAGCCGCCATTGGTCAGCGCTGTTATCGATGGCGACCCTTGGGCGTCGTTTGTGTAGGTGTTGATGCGAAACTCAGAACCGACAGGACGACCGCCGGCGTCATATCGCTGTCCATATACGCCGACAGACGACCCGTCCTGATAAAGTGACTGCCAAGTGACAACGAAGCCGCCATCCTTCAGACTTGTAACCGATGCTCCGACTTGGTCGTCGGTTGTATATGTGTTGACGCGAAACTCCCCTTGGCCGACGACTATCGTACTCATGCCTTTTGCCCCATCGCGCTTGTTTATGCGTGCCATCTGCCGCCTATCCAACCATAAGCTTAGCTATAAAGCAGCAGCTTTCTAAGGTCGTCAGGAGGTCTTTCGCCAAGAGATTTCGATTCAGAAATCCACAGCCTTCCACAGGCATGATTGCGGCGTTGGAACCTCTCTCGACAGCTCTGCTTAAATCAGTAGACGTTCGCTTTATGTTCTACAGGATGTGGCACGAGAATGGGCAGAACCAAGCTGACTGTAGAGCAGGTCTTAGAGGCGCGGTTGCGCTATGCCTCTGGCGAGCGGGAGTACAGCAAGCTCGCCCGTGAGTTCGGGGTGAGCCGCGAGGCCATCCGCAACGCGATTGATGGACTGACCTTCAAGTATCTTCCTATGCCGCCCAAGAGGCGCTGATGAGCACCAATCGCAATCCCCGCCGCGCTTATGATGAGCACGGCAGCGAGATCCCGCCTGTCACCGTTGGGCAAAGCCTTGCCGAAGGATACAGGACTGTGATGGCCTACTGCGAAGCACATAACTGCGGCCATGGCGCTGAGGTGCCGTTGAAGGGGTGGCCTCTCAACCTGCCGGTGCCTGACATGGCCTTGAAGCTGCGATGTTCGCAGTGTGGAGGTCGCCGGATTAGAATGATGGTCAATGTGAGGGAACTGTACGCCAAGGCTCACGGCGCAGGTCTAGCAAACCCATGAGCATTCCTACGGTTCGTTGTTGGTAAGGAAGTGGTTACGTTTCGGGCGCAGCCTCGTTCTTGTGCCTTCTGGCACGGTCGTTCTCCCTCGATGGTCGCAATCGCGGCCCACCTAGAGCGCCAGCCGAATGGGCGCTCTTTCTTTGCGGGCTCCAGCGACAGACGGAGTAATTCAGGCAGGCCGAAGAGCGGTCATGCCTCGAAGCGCGGGCGAACGAGGGGCTGAGCAGGGCTGACCAGCCAGCGTGGACGCATGCTAATCACCCAATGCCGGGCTGAGGCTTTGGCATTCGACAGGCCTGTTTCACATTCAGTGGGCTTTGGAGTCCTTGACCGGTCATAGTGGAAGAGGTCGTCCTCGGCACGATACGGGGCCGTGCCTCTATAGGTAGTGTTCTGCGGGCTCATGAGCGTTCCCCTGTTCTGTAGGTCAGGAAAACTATTGGCCAAGCTCTGAGTTCCGGGCTTGTCGTGAAGAGGTGGCTGAGTTGGTGAGAAACCCAGAAGCACCGCCCAAGCCTCAACGGCACCGAAGCATGCATCAGTCTGTGGGTGACATGCGATGGTTCAATAGCCAAGTCAGGAACAAAGGCGGGGAAGAAGGTGGGGAAGCGTCTTGTCATCCACCATTTTTCGTAGTCTTTTCAGAATCTTACGAGAAAATGATGGCGGAGACGGAGGGATTCGAACCCTCGATACCCTTTTGGGGTATGCTCATTTAGCAAACGAGTGCCTTCAGCCGCTCGGCCACGTCTCCGGACGCGAAGGGGAAAGCTGTAAGAGCCTTGCTTCGCGCAGGTGGCGCAATAGACGCGAACGGGTGGTGTTCGTCAAGGTCAAAATCAGGCTCTGCAACAGGGAAAGAACATGAGGCTTCGCGGCGGCCCCTCCCCTGTGGTAACGGAGCGGCTGGACCATGGAATCGGGGAGRTCGGCAGTGACGAGCATCAACCGCGTCGGCGTGGCAGCCCGCTACAGCGATCTCGTGATTCATGGGAACACGGCCTATTTTTCCGGCTATGTGCCGGAAACCAGCATCGGCCAATCGGTGACCGAGCAGACCCGCGACATCCTCGGCCAGATCGAGCAATCCCTCATCGAGATCGGCAGCGACAAATCCCGGCTGCTCCAAGCCACGATATGGCTCAAGGACATGAGCTCCTATGACGAGATGAACGCGGTCTGGGATGCCTGGGTGGTGAAGGGCGAGGCCCCGGCGCGCGCCTGTGTCGAGTCCAAGTTGGCGAACCCGGATTATGCGCTGGAGATCCAGGTGATCGCCGCCCTATAGGATGCCTCGGGGCGATCAGGTCTGCTCGCCCTCGGCTGCCCTTGCCAAAGCGTTCAGGCGCTTTTTCTCGTAGTGCTTCGCCAAGCGCAGGTGGCGCCAGGTGGCGTAATTCATGGCGATCAGGAAACCGTAAGTGCCACGCAGGAAGTGCAGGCGACCGAAATAAGCTTTGATGAAGGCTGCCGGAAACTCGAAATAAACGCGCCATGTAGGGATGGTGACCCCCCTCACTTCAAGATCGAGGGCGAGCTGGTCCGTATAGAAATTGAGCTTGGCGATCTGGTCGCCGAGGGAGCGGATCGACCGGTGGTGAACGAGACCCTTGAGCTTTCCGACCTTCGTGCCCGGTTTCAGCTCCACCCGGTCATGGACCAGGGATGTCGAGTAACGGCCGGCATCCTTCCGATAGAGCCGAACCGGAGCGATCCGGTAAGCCAGGGGATGCGGTGCGGCCTCACCCGGATAGGTTTCCGCAATGCGAATGCCGTAGGCCTGGCACGAGGGCTCCCCGTGGGCGAAGAGGGCTTTGATCTCGTCCCGGAGCGTCGGCGACAATTCCTCGTCCGCATCGATGTTGAGGAGCCATGCGTGGCGGCACTGCTCCTCACCGAAACGCTTTTGCAGGCCATAGCCGGGCCAGGCATTGAAGATCACCCGGGCGCCGAATTCCTCGGCCACGGCCTGAGTGCCGTCGGTAGAGCCGGAATCGATCACGACCACGTCGTCCGTCAGATCGCGAACGGCGCGGATCGTCGCGCCGATCCGATCGGCCTCGTTCTTGGCGATGATGAAGACGGACACAGGAAGCATGACAACGGGTGCCTAGCCGCCCGAAAGGCGTTAGGCAAGGGGCCAGCTGCCGGTCTGCCGCCGGAAGCGTAGCCTCACTCGTCGCATCGTTGTCAGGAGTGCCTGACCAAGCCCTCTGCCTGCATCGCCCTCTGCACCATGGGACGGTCCGAGACGGCGCGCATGAAAGTCTCGACGGCGGCGTAATCCGACAGGTCGATCCGGTGAAAACGGGCCCAGTTCAGGACCGTAAAGCAATAGGCATCGGCGACCGTGAAATGCTGGCCCATGAGATAGGAGCGCCCCGCAAGGCACGTATCGAGATAAGACAGGTGCCGCTGCAGGTGCTGGATAGCCAGTTGGCGCGCGGCATCGGGCATGGGTCCGTCCCAGAGCGGGTCGAAGCCCTTGTGAAGCTCCGTGCTGATGAAGCCGAGCCATTCCCGCACCCGGTAACGCTCCAAGGAGCCGAGTTCAGGCAGAAGGCGCTGATCCGGCACCCGGTCGGCCAGATATTCTAGGATGACGGTGACCTCGGTGAGCACCTCGCCATCCTGGAGGGCGAGCGCCGGCACATAGCCCCTCGGGTTGATCTTGCTGAAGTTTCGTCCGGATGCAGTCGTCCGTGTGTTCAGGTCGACACGGTCGAACTCGATCTCCAAGCCCGCTTCATAGGCAATGATATGCGGCGCGAGGGAACTGGCCCCGGGGCTATAATACAGCTTCATTCCAAAATCCCTTTTCCCTGCCCCCGCGGGAATCGAAGAGTAACGCAACGTAATGTCGTTATAATGCGGAGGCCCTGCGCAATTTCAAGGCCAGAAGATCAAAATGTTACATCATTATGTCGAATTCTAGACGGCGTTGCCGCTCAAAGCGTTGCACTCAATCGGTTTTGCGCATCGTCTTTCCCATGGGCCGGCGAGAAGCTACGGACGCGCAGTTCCGCCAGCAGGGGGAAATGGTCGGAAGCCACGCGCGTGAGCGCATTCCGCACGGGCGCCGCATTCACCACCTCCACCGACTTGGTGACGAAGACGTGGTCGAGGCGCAGGACGGGAGCCCTGGTATGGAAGGTCGGCTGCGGCTCGCCGTGGGAATTCGAGAGTTGCGCATCGACCATGCGGTTGGCGATCATGCGATAGGAACGCGAATAGGGCGGCGCGTTGAAGTCGCCGAGCAGGATCGCCGGGTCCGCGCAATCGGGGTGGCCGATCCAGTCAGGCCCGACGAGCGCCGTGGCCTGTGCCCGACGCTCTCCCGAGCGCAGTGACAGGTGGGCATTGATCACGTTGATCCTGTGTCCGTCGATCTCGGTGGCGATCCAGAGCGCGCTGCGCTTCTCGAAGGACGGCCGCGTCGATTGGGTAGGCAACCGCCCCGACTTCACGATGCCGGAGTTGTGCCGGCTCAGGATGGCGATGCCGTATTGCTCGCCTAGAATCTTGATGGTGGGCTGGAAATGCAGGTCCATGCCCAAAGCGTTGGCGACGCTTGCCGCCTGATCCGCCTCCCCCGGCCGCGAGCGCCCTACCCGCACCTCCTGCAAGGCGACGATATCGGGCTCGCAGGAGGCGATCACCTCGGCGATCCGCGTGGGCGAGATCTTCCTGTCGGTGCCAAGCCAGCGGTGGACGTTGTAGGTGAGGATCCGAAAGGTTCGTCCTGGTTTATCGCTTTGCGTCAAGGTCGTTACYGGCTCGAACAAACATGAAGGAACACAGGCCGCAGCCTGATGGTGAAGACTGAATTCGCGACCTATGGCGCAAACATGTCGGATCAATGGCTCCATCATCGCCCCGGTTCCCGCCCCACGCAATCGGCTGAAGGCGCTTGACCTYCCCATCATTGGAAGGATTACACCTAGCCCCCATATGATGAGTCAGGAGATTCAAGATGGCCGCGCCTAAGCTTTCATCAGAACTGCAGAGCATCGACATTCCGGTCGAGGGTATGAGCTGCGCATCCTGCGTCGGACGGGTCGAGAAGGCGATCCGCTCCGTGGGTGGCGTCACCGCCGCCAATGTGAACCTCGCCACCGAGCGGGCGCATGTATCCTTCGCCCCCGGCGAGGCCGATCCCAAGGCTGTCGCGGAGGCGATCAGGGCGACCGGCTACGAACCCGCCGAGAGCCAGGTGGACCTGACGATCGAGGGCATGACCTGCGCCTCCTGCGTCGCGCGTGTGGAGAAGGCGCTCAAGCGCGTGCCCGGCGTGCTCGATGCCAATGTCAATCTCGCGACCGAGCGCGCCTCGGTTCGCTATCTGGGCGGCCACGACATTGTGGAGCGGATGCGCGAAGCCGTCGATGCGACAGGCTATGAGGCCCGCGAGATCGGCCAGGACGCCGACCGGACGGACCACGAGCGCGCGGCGCGTGAAGCGGAGGCCAATGCTCTGTGGCGCTCGTTTCTTACCGCCGCTGGTCTGACCCTCCCGGTCTTCGTACTGGAGATGGGATCGCATACCATCGGTGCCATCCATGATTGGGTGATGAACACGCTCGGCCACGGCACGAGCTGGTACATCCAATTCGCACTCACGACGCTCGTGCTCTTCGGTCCCGGCCTGCGCTTCTTCAAAAAAGGCGTGCCCGCCCTCCTCCGCTTTTCGCCGGACATGAATTCGCTCGTGGTGCTCGGCACAAGCGCGGCCTATGCCTATTCCCTCGTCGCGACCTTCCTGCCCGGCCTCATGCCGGCCGGCATGAACAACGTCTATTACGAAGCCGCCGCCGTGATCGTGACGCTGATCCTGCTCGGGCGCTATCTCGAAGCCAAGGCCAAGGGCCGCACATCGGAGGCGATCAAGCGACTCGTGGGCTTGAGCCCGAAGACCGCACGCGTGGTCCGCGATGGGCAGGCTATGGAAATCGCACTCGATCAGGTCTTGATCGGCGACGTGGTGCAGGTGCGCCCGGGCGAGAAGATTCCCGTCGACGGCGAGGTGATCGAAGGCTCCTCATACGTCGATGAATCCATGATCACCGGCGAGCCGGTGCCGGTGCAGAAACAGGCGGGCGCGGAGGTTGTCGGCGGCACGATCAACAAGACCGGCGGCTTCACCTTCCGCGCCACGCGCATCGGTACTGACACGGTGCTCGCCCAGATCATCCGCATGGTGGAGCAGGCACAAGGGTCGAAGCTGCCGATCCAGACGCTCGTCGACAAGGTGACGGCATGGTTCGTGCCGGCTGTGATGGCGGCGGCGGCCCTCACCTTCCTCGTTTGGCTGTTCCTCGGTCCCGAACCCGCGTTGACCTTCGCCCTCGTCAATGCGGTCGCGGTACTCATCATCGCGTGTCCCTGCGCCATGGGCCTTGCCACGCCGACCTCGATCATGGTCGGCACGGGCCGTGCGGCCGAACTCGGCGTGCTGTTTCGCCAGGGCGAGGCTTTGCAGAGCCTGAAGGAAGTTGGCGTCGTCGCGCTCGACAAGACCGGCACCCTCACGCAAGGACGCCCGGAACTGACGGATTTCGTCACCGCGACAAGCATTCCCGACGCCGAGGTCCTGCGTCTCGTGGCGTCCGTCGAGGCACGTTCGGAACATCCGATTGCCGAGGCCATCGTTGCGGCGGCCGAACGGCAGGGCCTTTCGCTTGCCGGGACCGACAGCTTCGAAGCGGTTCCCGGCTTCGGTGTCTCGGCCATCATCGAAGGGCGAAAGGTGGACGTGGGCGCGGACCGTTTCATGACGAAGCTCGGTCTTGAGCCTTCACACTTTCAGGATGCAGCGGCGCGTCTCGGCGCGGAAGGCAAGAGCCCGCTTTATGCCGCCGTCGATGGACAGCTCGCTGCGATCATCGCGGTTGCAGACCCGATCAAGCCTTCGACGCCAGAGGCCATCTCCGCTTTGCATGCGCTCGGATTGAAGGTCGCCATGATCACCGGCGACAACCGCAGGACAGCGGAAGCTATCGCGCGGCGCATCGGCATCGACGAAGTGGTCGCTGAAGTTCTGCCCGAGGGCAAGGTCGATGTGGTGAAGCGTCTGCGTCAAGAGCACGGGCCTATCGCCTTCGTCGGCGACGGCATCAATGACGCGCCCGCTTTGGCGGAAGCCGATATCGGCGTCGCCATCGGCACAGGCACGGACATCGCCATCGAGAGCGCGGACGTGGTGCTCATGTCCGGCGATGTGCGTGGCGTCGTCAATGCCATCGCCTTGTCGAAGGCCACGATCCGCAACATCGGGCAGAACCTGTTCTGGGCCTTCGCCTATAACGTGGTGCTGATCCCCGTCGCGGCGGGCGTTCTCTATCCCTTCGACGGCACGCTGCTCTCGCCTGTCGCGGCTGCTGCGGCCATGGCGCTCTCCAGCGTGTTCGTTATCGGCAATGCCTTGCGGCTTCGCCGCTTCAAGGCACCCATCGCAGAACGGCACGACAACGCATCCGCCCCGCAGGCAGTGGAAGGTGTGGCATGAATATCGGACAAGCGGCAACGGCCTCGGGTGTCTCGGCGAAGATGATCCGCTACTACGAATCCATCGGCCTGATTCCGAAGACCGTTCGCACGGAAGCGGGATACCGCGTCTATTCGGATCAGGACGTGCATACCTTACGCTTCATTCGCCGCGCGCGTGATCTCGGCTTCTCGGTCGAGCAGATCGCGGATCTGGTTTCGCTGTGGCGGGATCGGGAGCGCGCAAGCAAGGACGTGAAGTCCATCGCGCTCGGACATGTGGATGTGCTGGAGCGCAAGATCCGCGAGCTTCAGGAAATGGCGTCGACGCTCAAACATCTCGCCAGGAATTGCCATGGCGATGCGCGCCCGCATTGTCCCATTCTCGAAGAGCTTGCGAGCGACGATCCCCTGCCCGCTCACGCCAAAGCGGATGCGAAGTTCGGCAGTCTGGGCAAGCCCTGACAGACAATGATCACGCCCGCCACCGAACGGCAGCGGGCGCGAAAAGCGCTTACACTCCGAAGGTCACGTGGCCCTGCTCATCGATGTGCCAAGCGGGGTTCCAGGCGATCTCCCACGCATGATCGTCGGGATCGGCCACATAGCCGCGGAACCCGCCATGGATCGGCGCATCGGCGGGCCTCAGGATCCGTCCGCCGACGCGGGCGAGATGCTCGATGATCGGCTGCAYGTCGTCACGCGAAGCGACGTTGTGGGCGAGTGAAAATGCACCCGGAGTGACGAGGTCATCCCGCTGCATGTCCTTCGACAGTTCCTGCCGCAACCACGTGCCGAGCATGAAACCGTTCATCTGGTAGAAAACGATCTCTTCATTCTCGAAAACAGGCTTCCAGCCGAAGCCTTCGACGTAGAAGCGGCGCGAGCGCGCAAGGTCGCGCACGCCAAGGGTGATGACTGAAACTTGATGCTGCATCGATTCATATCCCATCGTTGTCCTGGGGCACCATGCTCCAGGGCTTAACGTCATGGGACTTGGTGCCAGGGCACCAGCCAGAGCTTCCCGCAGGAAACGACCGGGCTAACCAAACCGGCCTGCCTTTTCCGACAGCCCAAGAATATCCGGTCGGGCCGCCTCGTTCAAGGCAGCGACCGCTATCCTTAAACCGCCATCTCCACTTCCCGGCTGCGGTCGAGATCGCGCATCAACTGGCCATAATGCGGCAGGCGCTGGAGCTGGCGGCCATAATGCCGCCGCAGCGCCTCGACGAGGCGGCCGTTGCGCGACAACTGTTCATCCGCGAAGGCGATCATGAGAGAATTGGGCCATGCCTGCGAGCGGATCTCGGCGAGGCGCTCGAACAGGTGGTCTTCGTCCTCATCCGGGTTTGCCTGCGCCATCAGGGCCAGCATCGCCGCCGTCGAGCGGGAAACGCCCATGTGGCAATGGACGAGCAGATGCCCCTCGGTTCGCCCATCGCGTCCTTTCGCAACATCGTCGCCGAAGCTCAACACCGCTTCCACGTGGTCAGGCCGGGGAAGGAGCATGCCTTCTCTGGGATTGATGATGTCGTGGAAGCGCAGGATCGTCCTGTGATGGCGATCATAGGCCCCGAAAGCCTCAGGATCGGGATGATCTGGGTCGAGGATGGAAAGGACGTGGGTTACCGCACGCTCCCGCTGGTCGGGCAATTCGGAAATGCCGCAAATGGTCAGCAGGGAGATGGAACTGGACTGCATCGGAAACCTCGGCTGCACAGGGAGCGAAGCGCCCCGGATTCTCATGCGAGGGTTCTACTCGCTATGAGGGAGCAGGTTCAACACAAACAAGTGATTGTGGCTTCGAAACCACAGCCGTTCTCTGCCACATTTTCGCCACGAGACATCCACCTTGTCGTCACGGCTGAGTTTATCAACTCACTTCAGAGTACCGCCGCCGCTCAAGTGTCGGTGGATGAAGTAAAAATCTAAGAACCGTGAGTTTTTCCACTGATGTCCGCTATCTCGGCCCCTCGCCTGTCACTGCTGCAGAAGGTTTTGCGCCTTATCCCTATCCTTATTCCGGTGGCGCTTGCCGCCTGTGTGCCGCCTGCGCCGCAGCAGGCCATCCGCTACATCGATCCCAGCTACATGGCGATGTATGGAGCCCGCCCCGACGAGCCGCATCCCCTGCCGGCCACGGACATCTCCGAAGTCGATCCGCGCTTCCTGCGCCGCGAGGTGGCCTATTATGGCCGTGAGGAGCCGGGCACCGTCGTCATCGATACATCCGCCCGCTACCTGTACCTCGTGCGCGAAGGCGGCCGCGCCATGCGCTACGGCATCGGCGTCGGCAAGGAAGGCCTCGCCTGGGCGGGCCGCGCCCGCGTCGGACGCAAAGCCACCTGGCCCGGCTGGACGCCCACCGCCAACATGATCCGCCGCGAGCCGGAGCGTAACGCGAAATGGGCCAGCGGTATGCCGGGAGGGTTATCGAACCCGCTCGGTGCCCGCGCGCTTTATCTCTACGACAACGGCGTCGACACCATGTACCGCATCCACGGCACCACCGAGCCATGGTCCATCGGCCAGTCGGTTTCGAGCGGCTGCATCCGCCTGTTCAACCAGGACATCATCGACCTCCACAGCCGCGTGCCCGTCGGCTCGCCGGTGGTGGTGCTGAACGGGCGCAGCCCCTTCAAGGACGTCGCGGAAGACGAGACGCGGGTTTCCGTGTACTGAGTTCTCCCATCAGATGCCGCAGAAAGGGCTGGCCTATGGCTGGCCCTTTTGTTTGCGCCTCTGGTGCCTTCGCCTTGCTGTCCTATGAATCAACCTTCACGGCTGTTGCAAAGGGCGTTCCATGGACGATTGGTTTCCGCAGGCGTTGAGGCTGACGACGCGGTGATCGAGGTGGGCGGCATCGCCATCATCGTTCTCGGGACCTTGGAGCGTCGGTCGCCATCCTCTGGCAGCTGTTGCAGGGACGATCCATCTCGGGCGCGTTCAATCTCTATCGGTCGAACATCGGACGCGCGATCCAGCTCGGGCTGGAGTTTCTCGTCGCCGCCGACATCATCAACACCGTCGCCATCGAGCCCACGCTCGAAAGCCTGATGATCCTCGGCGGCATCGTGCTGATCCGAACCTTTTTGAGCTTCTCGCTGGAAGTGGAGATCGAGGGGCGCTGGCCGTGGGACAGGCACAAGGGCGAGACCGATCAGGCCCCGCCGATGACGGCATCATCTCAAAAGTAGCGCGCCAAGTTCCTGCGAATGCGCTCCAGCACCGGCGTGCCTGAATCCGGCAGCGCGAAGGGTTGGCCGGTGATGCGCTCGTAGGCGTCGATATAGACCTTCGAGGTCTCCAGGATCACATCGGCCGGAATCGGCGGAATGGGGTCCTTGTAGGGATCGCAGCGGGCGACGACCCAGCTGCGCACGAAATCCTTGTCGAAGCTCTCGGGCCGTTCGCCGGCTTCAAACCGCCTCTCGTAGCTCTCGGCGAACCAGTAGCGGCTGCTGTCCGGCGTATGGATCTCGTCGGCGATCAGGATGCGGCCATTCTCATCGATGCCGAACTCGTATTTCGTGTCGACGAGGATCAATCCCCTCGCCGCCGCCATCTCGCGGCCTTTGACGAAGAGCGCGAGCGCATAATCGGTGACGGTTTTCCATTGCTCGGCGGTAAGCAGGCCCTGCGAGACGATTTCCTGCGAAGTCAGCGGCTCGTCATGGCCACCGTCGAAAGCTTTCGAGGTAGGCGTGATGATGGTTTGCGGGAGCTTCTGATTATCGCGCATGCCGTCCGGCAGCGTGATGCCGTACATCTCGCGCTGGCCGGTCTTGTAGAGCGACAGGATCGAGGTGCCCGTGGTGCCGGCGAGATAATCGCGCACCACCACCTCGACCGGCAGGATCGTCAGCTTCTTGCAGACCGCGACGTTCGGGTCGGGATATTCGATGATGTGGTTGGGGCAGATATCGACTGTTGCCTCGAACCAGAAGCGCGCCGTCTGGGTCAGCACCTGACCCTTCAAGGGGATGGCGGCGAGGTTGCGGTCGAAAGCGCTGATGCGGTCCGAGGCGATGATGATCCGCTGGCCATCCGGCAGATCGTAATTGTCGCGCACCTTGCCCCGGTAATGGTTGGGCAATTCGGGGATCGTCGCGTCCTCCAGGACGTAACCGGCGTAACGGTCTAGGGCTGCCTGATCCACCATGCTCACCTGCCACGGAATTCGTTGCCGCCTCTCCAGGGAGGCTAGCCCGGTTCTAGACGGAATCCGGATTCAGGCCAGAGCTTTTTTCGCCAAGCCCTCAATTGGAGGCGGCGCTGGCGTTCCGCTTCTGCACCACATTGAGGCCGGACAGGGTAACGGAAGTCTCGTAGCCCTGGCCGTCGATGATGGTCCATTGCCGCAGCGCATTCGCCCGGCTGTCGAAGCGAAGCGTGATCTTCGACGTGCCGCCGAGCGTCGCGCTGTCGTCGAAACGCACGATGATCATGCCGTCGCGGCCGATCTGGACATCCTGCACCTTGGTATCGCGGGCKAGGTCCACATTGTCCTGAAGCAGGAACTTCAGCGGCGTCTGGCCCACGGGATAGACATCGTTCGTGCCGAGTTTCTTGTCGCGGATCGCCACGTTGCGGCCATCGGAAATGATCTCGAGCGTGCTCGGCGGCGCATAGGCGAAATGCAGCTGTCCCGGACGGCGCACCGAGAGATTGCCCTCGACCTRCTGGCCGTTGGGGTTCTTCTGCACGAAATAGGCCGACATCTGGTCGATGGCGTTGAAATAGGCGTTCACCCGGTCGAGCGCCGCTGCGGGCGAGGTCGGATTGGGCGGAGAAGTCGGCGTCGGCGGGGCCGACGGGGCGGCGACCGAGGTTACCGCAGGTGCGGCCTGAGCAGGGGTCGAGGCGGGGGTCGCGCGGGCGGGCTTCGGCGGCTCGGCCACCTTGGCGGGCGCTGGCGTCTCGGCGGCCTTGGGCTTCTCAGTAGGAGCGACTGCGGGCTCGCTCACGGTCCGTACCGGAGCGGGCGTGGCGGGCTTTGCCTCCTGGGTTACCGGCGCTGCCGGCTTGGGCGCGGCCACAGGCTTCGGGGCGGGCTGCTGGGCTGTCTGAGGCCTCGGAGCCGTAGGCTTGGGTACCGGCTGGGCTGTGGCTCTTGGCTGGGGCGCAGCGGGCTGCGGCTCGGGCGCGGCTTGCGGCTGAGGGACTGCTTCCGGTGCGGGCTGGGCCTGATTGGACTTGAAGACGCCATCCAGAAAACGCGTCAGGGGATCGGGAGCCCGCTGCTGGGCTGCGGCCGGAACGGCGCAAGCGAGGATGGCGGAGAGGCCAAGGATGCAACGCAATGACAATTTGAGCATGGCTCGACTGCAAACCTGAGAAACACACGGGCCTGCCCCGGCCGGAGCATCGCCGCTGCGCCTTATGGCTTCGATTAGAGGCTTAATGAAGGCAGGACCTTGCAGGCGAAAGCGAGTCGTGTCCAGGCATGGCGCAAGGTTATCACGGGTTTAGCGGGTTAACCCGTTCAGGCGGCGTCCCTGAACTCGTCCTCGTCATCCATGTCACGCACGGGAGCGGGCTTAGGCTTCGGGGCGCGGGGCTTCGACTGGCGCTTCTTCTTGGCGGGCTTCGCAGGCGCTGCCATGCCGCGCCACCAAGCCTGCCAGCTCCAGGCGCCGGGGCCTGTGAGCGCATAGAACAGCAGACCGGCAAGAACGCCGAGATTGGCGAGGAACAGGGCCTGCTCGCCCGCCCGGGTGAGGCCGCCGTAATCCCAGAACCGATGCAGCGCGCCGGTCGTGATCGCCAGCGAGGCAATGAGGGCGGCAGCGCTCAGGCGCGGGGCGAGGCCGAGGATGAGCGCAAGGGGTCCGAAGATCTCGGCGAGCACGATCACCGTCGCCACCATATCCCCATAGGGGATGCCCTTCATGGTGAGCGACGCGGCGAAGCCCGAAATGTTGGTGAGCCGCATGATCGCGGCAGGGAGAAAGCACGCCGCCAGCAACAGCCGGTTCAGCAGCAGAATTCCGTTGGTTGCCCCCATACCCATGCGTCAGCCCTCTTCTCGTCAACACGCCAGGGAATCGCCCCTGCCCCCGCGTATTTGACGGAGAGGTTCTTAATCATCCCTCAAAGCTTCAGATTTCTCTCCCGCAACATGCTCTCCCAGCGCAGGGTGTGCTCGACGATGGTCGCGAGATCGTCGAATTGGGGTTTCCATTGCAGCTTCGAACGAATTCGCGTCGAATCCGCGACGATGGCGGAAGGATCTCCCTCGCGGCGGGATGAATAGCGGGCCTCAAGAGGACGGCCCGACACCTTGCGCACCGTGTCGATCACCTCCGACACGGAATAGCCATGGCCATAGCCGCAATTCACCACAAGGCTCTCGCCGCCGCCCTGGAGATGCTCCAGCGCCTGCATATGCGCGGCGATAAGGTCCGTGACATGGATGTAGTCGCGGATGCAGGTGCCGTCGGGCGTCGGATAATCCGTGCCGAAGACTTCCATGTAGGGGCGCATGCCGAGCGCCGTCTGTACGGCGACCTTGATGAGATGGGTCGCATTTGCTGTGGATTGTCCGTGGCGCATGGCGGGATCCGCACCCGCCACGTTGAAGTAGCGCAGGGCCACGAAGCACATGCCGTGGGCCGCAGCCACATCGCGCAGCATGACCTCGGTGAGCTGCTTCGAGCTGCCGTAGGGCGAGAGCGACGCAAGCGGCGCATCCTCCGCAAGAGGCTTGTCCGATGCATCGCCATACACCGCCGCCGTCGAGGAAAAGACGAAGGTTCTGATGCCCGCAGCCACCGATGCCGCGAGCAGCGAGCGGCTCTTCACTGTGTTGTTGAGATAGTAGCCGAGCGGGTCCCGCACCGATTCCGGCACCACGAGTTTGGCCGCGAAATGCACGATGGCGTCGATCTTATGGGATTGGAGGGTTTGAAGAACGAGTTCGTAATCGCCCACATCGCCCACCACGAGCGGAACGCCGTCCGGCACGGACCAGCGGAAGCCCGTCGAGAGATTGTCGAAGACCACGGGCCTGTGCCCCGCATCGAGCAGCGCCAGAACCATGTGGCCGCCGATATAACCGGCCCCACCCGTTACGAGCACGTTCATGGCATCCCTCTCCGTAAGTCGACGCATCGCTGCGTCGAAAAACCGGGCCACTTTTTCGCGCGATGCGCTAAGCAATCCCCATCTTTATGCATGCATACGGGATCGGCTCTGGATTTCCAGCCCGACCTGCTGCCAATACCGTTAGAGTACCCGGTCAAGAATGAGAGGATGCCTGATGAGCGAACGCACGGAATATTGGTGGGTCCGCCATGAATCCGAAATTCAGCCGGCCGAGGTCGGGTTCGTCGGCGGCATTCCTGTGAGCTTTAAATTCTTTGGGACGGCGGGGAGCATTCCGGCGGAAGCGGCGGAACTGATCGAGCGCCTACCCGCGCCTCCTGTCCCGGTCTTCCAGGCCCGGCCGGTGCCGACCGCAGCGGCGAAGCCTGCGGAGAAGAAAACAGGCTCCTGGCTCTGGTTCATCGGCATTCTTCTGCTGATCCTAGTCGCGCAATGCTCAGGCCAGATCTTCGACGCGATCAAGTGACCGCGCCGAAGGTTTGAATTTTACTCGCTGCCCTGTGTCTTGGGCACGTAGGGGCCATTGCCGTCAAACGTGTAGGCGGTCTTCACCGTGGTGTAGAACTCCGCCGCATAGCGCCCCTGCTCGCGCGGGCCATAGCTCGAGCCCTTCCGCCCGCCGAACGGCACATGATAATCCACCCCCGCCGTCGGCAGGTTCACCATCACCATCCCGGCTTCCGCGTTCCGCTTGAAGTGCCCGGCATATTTCAGGCTCGTGGTGCAGATCCCCGACGACAGCCCGAACGGCGTGTCGT
>NZ_JBFUMH010000098.1:0-19757 GCF_054049475.1 Microvirga sp. P5_D2
CTCGTGACGGAACTGAATGGCGTTCCGGCCTTCGCTTATACCCGTGCCTTCGCAGAGATGCTGAAGGAAGACGGCTCGGCCGCTGCGGCGAAGAACATCGTGCTGGTAGGCCGCGATCTTCGCGAGAGCAGCCCCGGCATCGCGCAGCTCTGCTGCGCCGCCCTTGCGGAATCGGGTCTCGTGCCCCTCGATTGTGGCGCGCTGCCGACGCCTGCTCTCGCCTATCACGGCATGCGGTTCGGCCTACCGGCGATCATGGTCACCGGCAGCCACATCCCCGAGGATCGCAACGGGCTGAAGTTCTATCGGGCTCAAGGCGAGATCGACAAGAAGGACGAGGCGGGCATTCTCGCGTGGCATGGGAAACTTGCCATCACGACCGTGCCGGACCACGCGCGCGGTGTTCCGGCCGCAAAGCCCGACACCGACCTGATCGAAGCCTACAAGGTTCGCTACAAGGACTTCTTCGGGGCAAGGGCTCTCAACGGCCAGACCGTCGGCGTCTATCAGCACTCCTCGGTGGCGCGCGACGTGATCGTGTCGATGCTGGAAGCGCTCGGCGCTCGCGCCGTCGCGTTGGGCCGCGCGACGAGTTTCGTTCCTGTCGATACGGAGGCCCTGCGCGAGGAGGATGAGATCCTTGCCAGGCAATGGGCCGGCGAGCAGACGCTCGATGCCATCGTATCCACGGACGGCGATGCGGATCGCCCCCTGATTTCCGATGGAGCAGGCATGTTTCTGCGCGGCGATCTCGTCGGCGCGATCACGGCGAAATATCTCGGCGCCGATACCATCGTGACGCCGGTGACGTCGAACTCCGCGCTCGAAGATTCCGGCGCGTTCACGAGCGTGGTCCGCACGAAGGTGGGATCGCCCTATGTGATCGAAGGCATGAATGGGGCCGCGCGTTCAGGAGCACGGGTGGTCGTCGGGTTCGAGGCCAATGGTGGCGTTCTGCTCGGCTCCGATGTCGAGCGCAAAGGGCGCAAGCTCGCGGCGCTTCCCACGCGCGATGCCATGCTGCCGATCCTCTGCGCTTTGGCCGCCGTCGTCGAGCAGTCGAAGTCTCTGGCCGAGGTCGGCGCGGGTTATTCCTTCAAGGCGGCCGCCAGCAACCGGCTCCAGAATGTGCCCACGGAAAAGAGCGCAGCCTTCGTGTCGAAGCTCCAGCAGGACGCGGATTTCCTCGCGACCCTCATGTCACCCCTCGGTGGCGTTGCCGGCACCAACAACAGCGACGGGTTTCGCATCAACGCCAAGAACGGCGAGGTCGTGCATTTCCGCCCGTCAGGCAATGCGCCGGAGTTGCGCGTTTATGTGGAGGCCAAAAACCCTGAGCGGGCGGCCGATCTGCTGGCTTGGGGGCTTGATCTCGCGCAGAAGCAGGTAAATTGATTGCGCGCCTGATGTATCATCGAGCGCCGAAGACTTCTGATTGGAATCAGATGTTTCGGCTGCTCCCTATGGAATGATCAGGCTTCGAGCAGCTTAGCCTCTTCCAACGCCCACATAGTGGAAACCGTGGTGGCGCATGTCCTCGGGGCGATAGACATTGCGCAGGTCGACCACCACCGGCGCCGCCAGCGCAGCCTTCAGCCGCTTGAGATCGAGCGCCCGGAACATGTCCCACTCGGTCACGATCACCAACGCATCCGCATCGCGGGCGCAGTCATAGGCGTCCCGGGCGTAGTCCACATCCGTCAGCATGGCGCTGGCGGCATTCATGCCCTCGGGATCGTAGGCCCGCACCCGGGCCCCGGCATCCTGCAGCGCCGTGATCACGTCGATCGAGGGCGCTTCGCGCATGTCGTCGGTGTTGGGCTTGAAGGTCAGCCCCAGCACCGCGATGGTCTTGCCCCGCACCGCGCCGCCGCAGGCCGCAATCACCTTGCGGCCCATGGCGCGCTTGCGCTGGCTGTTGACCGCCGCCACCGTTTCGACCAGGCGCATCGGCGCCTCGWARTCCTGCGCGGTCTTGATCAGCGCCAGCGTGTCCTTGGGAAAGCACGAGCCGCCATAGCCCGGCCCGGCATGCAGGAACTTGGCGCCGATGCGGTTGTCGAGCCCGATGCCGCGGGCCACGTCCTGCACRTTGGCGCCCACCTGCTCGCACAGGTCGGCGATCTCGTTGATGAAGGTGATCTTGGTGGCCAGGAACGCATTGGCCGCATACTTGGTCAGCTCCGCCGTGCGCCGCGACATGGCRAGCAGCGGCGAGTGGTTGAGGTAGAGCGGGCGGTAGACCTCGTGCATCACGCCTTGGGCRCGCTCGTCCTCGGTGCCGATGACGATGCGGTCGGGGCGCTTGAAGTCGGCAATCGCCGCGCCTTCGCGCAAGAACTCCGGGTTGGAGACGACGGCGAAGTCGGCSTCGGGGCGGGTTTCGCGGATGATGCGCTCGACCTCGTCGCCGGTGCCGACCGGCACGGTCGATTTGGTGACCACYACRGTGTAGCCGTCCATGGCCCCGGCGATCTCTTTGGCCGCCTGGTAGACATAGGACAGGTCGGCATGGCCGTCGCCGCGCCGCGAGGGGGTGCCGACSGCGATGAACACGGCCTCGGCCTGCYTGACCGGGCCGGCGAGCTCGGTGGTGAAGGTGAGGCGGCCCTCGCGCACGTTCTTGGCGACGAGCTCGGAAAGCCCCGGCTCGAAGATCGGGATCTCGCCGCGATTGAGGGCCTCGATCTTGGCCGGGTCCTTGTCGACGCAGCAGACGTCGTGGCCGAAATCGGCCAAGCAGGCGCCGGACACCAGCCCCACATAGCCCGAGCCAATCATCGCAATTCGCATCCGGATCTCCCCGTCTTGTCTCAAAGCGAGGGTTTAAGGCCTGCTGGTCCGGGCCGCAAGCCGGACGATTTCGAGGGGTAAAGGGCCTTTGCAACAATGCTCCCTTTGACATCTTGCGAAAGCGCGCCCAAAAGACCGCCGATTTCCATATCGGGGCATTCATGGATAACCCTTTTCTTGTCGAGGTCACGCGGGGGCGGCTGGTCGAGTCGCGCCATCGGGGCAGCGTTTCGGTGGTGGACGCGGATGGCGGGGTCGTGCTGTCGCTCGGCGACGTGGACCGGCGCGTGTTTCCGCGCTCCGCCGTCAAGGCGCTTCAGGCCCTGCCGCTGCTCGAGACCGGCATCGCGGACAAGTACGGCCTGACGGACGAAGAGATCGCGCTTGCCTGCGCCTCCCATTCCGGCGAGCCTGAGCATGCGCGCGTGGCTCAAGGGATGCTGGCCAAGGCCGGGCGTGACGTCGCTTGCCTGGAATGCGGCACCCATTGGCCTATGGGGGAGGCGGCTGCCCGTCAGCTCGCCACGGATGGCAAGACGCCGAGCGCCCTGCACAACAACTGCTCGGGCAAGCATGCCGGCTTCATCTGCCTCGCCTGTGGCCTCGGCGAGGACCCGCGCGGCTATGTGAGCGCCGACCATCCGGTGCAGCAACGGGTGCGCGAGGCGCTGGAGGAGATCACCGGAGCCTGCCACACCGAAGAGAAAAGCGGCATCGACGGCTGCTCGATTCCGACCTACGCCATCCCGCTGCCTTCGCTGGCCTTCGGCTTCGCCCGCTTCGGCACGGGCGCCGGGCTCTCGGGTGAGGGAAGAGCCGCCGCCGAGCGCATCCGTAAGGCCGTGGCGCGCCATCCCTTCATGGTGGCCGGCACTGGCCGCTTCGACACGAAGCTCATGGAGATACTCGGTGAGCGCGCCTTCGTGAAGGTCGGCGCCGAGGGCGTTTATTGCGCCACTTTCCCGGAACTCGGATACGGCATCGCCCTGAAGGCCGATGACGGCCATGTGCGCGCGGCCGAAGCCATGATGGGCGCGCTCGTACTGCGCTTCCTGCCGATGAGCGACGAGGAACGAAATGCCGTGTCCGCGCTGGCGCAGCCAGTGTTCAAGAACTGGAACGGCATCGAAGTCGGGCGCATCCAGGCAAGTCCCACGCTTCTGGGTTAATCGGATTGCAAAATTGAGAAAGGCCGGAGCTGTGAAGCTCCGGCCTTTTTCATTTGAAGAGGGCAGGGTGGCCTGAACGGCCACCACGCCTTTAGATGATGAAGAAGTGGTCGGCCTTCAGCGCAAGGTTCTTCTTGATGGTCGCGAACTCAATCGCCTTGCCCTTGCCGGATCCATCCGCATCATACGACAGGATACCCTTGCCCTTGTTGTAGATGATGTAGTCGTCCTTATCCCCGGCCTTGGTGCCGACCTCGAAGAAATCGCTCTTCAGCTTGCCCGTCTTCTTGAGCTTCTTGAAGATTGCATTCTCCAGGTGGATCTTGTCGTTCTTCACGTCGAGGTCGGCGATCTGGTCGCGGTTGGTCGCCTTGACGGGTTGCGTGTTGAACACGAAGACGTCCTTGCCGGCTCCTCCAGTCAGGACATCGTTGCCTTCACCGCCATTGACAGTGTCGTTTCCGCTGCCGCCATTCAGAATGTCGATGCCAAATCCGCCGTTGATCGCGTTGGCGCCCGCATTGCCCATCAACGTGTTGTTGAAGGCATTGCCGGTCAGGCTGATGGCAGCCGCACCGGTAGCCGTCATGTTCTCGATGCCGTCAGCGAGGATGTAGCTGGCACTGGTGTAGACCATGTCGGCATCGCCGCCTGAATCCACGACCACGTCACCTGTATTGTCGACGTAATAAGTATCGTTGCCGAGGCCGCCATTCATACTGTCGGCACCCGCGCCGCCATCGATGATGTTATTGGATGCATTGCCGGTGATGGTGTTGTTGGAGGCATTACCGGTGAGATTGATCGCGCCCGTTCCTTCGGCAATCAGCTTCTCGATATCGGCACTCAGCGTGTAGCTGACGCTGGCATAGACCGTGTCCGTGCCACTGCCGCCGGCTTCCGAAACCACATCGGCAAGATTGTCGACATAGTACGTGTCGTTTCCTGTGCCGCCACTCATCTGGTCGGCTCCCGAGCCGCCATTCAATCGGTCGTCTCCGATGCCGCCATCGAGAATGTCGTTGCCTTCACGGCCGTTGAGATCATCGTTGCCGCTGGAACCGCCGCTCAGGGTGTCGTTGAACTCGGTACCGACATACTGATCGTTGGCGGCCGTGCCCGGCATGTTGATGCCCTGGAAACGCGCATCGATGACCTGGCCACGGATGCCGATGTTATCGTCGGTGCGGCCGTCGATGTTTTCGTCCCAGGCTGCGATGAGGCGACCGTCGGACAGCTCGATGACCTTCGGTGCGGCGCGCTGGCCGTCCGTGAAGACGGTGCTAATGACCTTGTCGTCGCCGAGGCGCGCATTGGCCGCATTGAATACCGCGACGCGAACTTGCGGAGTGCTTGTGCCATCGGAGTCCAGATAGGTGATTGCAAAACCACCACCTTTGAGAGCCGTAACACCGGGCATGCCCTGATCACCAGCCACTCCCTGGTTGACGATGAAGGCAGCGCCAAAGGTTGTCATGTCGCTGTTGAAGATCTGAGCCTTGACGTTGTCGCCGGTGCYGTCGCTTGAGACTTCGGTCCAAGCGATGAGGATTCTACCATCGGACAGGAGAATGGCATCAGGGGCAGTACCTTCCTTAACCAAGGCATCTGTTGGGTATTGTCTAGTCTCTATCGGGAGGAGTTCGTTTAATATAATAACATTAATTATGAGGGCATAAGCACCGCTGAATAAAGAGTCGGTGCTGTATAGAGACAGAAAGCGATTATCAGAGAGACTCACTAGGCTACAGGATTCTTGGGTACCTATAGTTCTAGAGCTATTTATATGTATATTGTGTATTGCCTCAGCGTTTTCGTTATAGACACGAGCCCATACTCCAGGGTCGCCTTCGGATGTTGCGTCATTATAGGTAACGGCAAAGCCTCCTCCGGAAAGAGCTTTGACAAGTGGTGCCGACAACTTTGTTGTGTTGCCCAGAACAACCTCAAAGTCATCTGTCCCGCCATCGGCGGCGCCATTAGTATCGAAAGGTGTTCCATCCCCATTGAAGATGCGCGCTCGGATCGAGTAGCTCGTTACGCTGCCTTCGGTAACCTGATGCTCCCAGGTGTAAACGAGCTTGCCATCGGCCAGCATCGTCACAGTTGGAGCAGAGTTAAGACCGCCGCTGGTCGTATCGATGCGGATCGGCTCGCCTTCCGGCACTGCGCCGGAATAGAAACGCTGGGCGTAGATCTCGACACTTCGTACACCAAGCTCGTTGACGACTTCGTTCTCCCAAACAGCCATGAACTTGCCGTTGTCGAGCGCCTGAAGCTGAACGCCTTTTTGGACGTTCTCCTTCGCTTCGCTGTTAATGAGAAACTCGCCCCAAAGGACTGCAGGTATCGACATAATAGGCCCCTTAAAGATGCCATTTGGCACTAATACGTAATAACATATCTTTGGGGGATTGGACTTACCTTGGCAAGTCTTCTAGGCCGGATAGGGACAGTAGCTTGCAATGCTGCAAGCAAACACCCGAGAGACCCTCAAATCCCTAGCAGCTTTACAATCTCGCTTGCAGCGGCATTGGGCGACAGGGTGCCTTCCGCAATCGCCTTCTCGATCTCAGGCACCCGCCTCTTCAGAATCGCATCATGTGTCAGCCGCTCGTGCAGACGCTCATGCACCAATGCCCACATCCATTTCGTGTCCTGGGCGCGTCGCTTGGCCTGGAGCTCGCCGGTGGCTTCCAGGCGCTTGCGGTGGTCGAGTACTCTGGACCAGAGGTCGTCGAGTCCCTGACCGGTGAGCCCTGAGATCGTCAGGACCGGCGGGGTCCATGTGGGGGAGGCGGGGCTCAGGATATGCAGGGCGGCCTGATACTCTGCGGCGGCGGCTTTCGCCTTCAGGCCGGCATCGTCCGCCTTGTTGACGGCGATCATGTCGGCGAGTTCCAGAATGCCCTTCTTGATGCCCTGCAATTCGTCGCCCGCGCCGGGCAGCATGAGCACGAGGAAGAAATCGGTGAGGTCGGCCACCGCCGTCTCGGATTGGCCGACGCCGACCGTCTCCACGAGGATCACGTCGAAGCCCGCCGCTTCGCATAAGAGCATCGTCTCGCGGGTCTTGGCGGCCACGCCGCCCAGCGTCCCGGAAGAGGGGGAAGGGCGGATGAAGGCGTTCGGGTCGGCGGAGAGCCGCGCCATGCGGGTCTTGTCGCCGAGGATCGCGCCGCCCGTGCGAGTGGAGCTGGGATCGACGGCGAGCACGGCGACCTTGTGGCCCTTCTCGGTCAGCATGCTGCCGAGGCTGTCGATGGCGGTGGATTTGCCTACCCCCGGCACCCCGGTGATGCCGACGCGGACCGCGTGACCGGTGCGGGGCATCAGCTCCTGCAACAGGGCGCGGGCCGCCTCGCGATGGTCGGCGCGGCGGGATTCCATGAGGGTGATGGCGCGCGCCAGTGCGGCGCGGTCTCCCCGCGCCACGGCCTCGGCCGTCACAACAGTCTTTTTTGGCGAGCCCCCGGTCATGGGGAAGATGTAGCGGATTCTCTTGGCCTTTTCACCACGTGATCGGGTCCATGCCGAACCGTCCCCAGGCAGGAATCTTGATGGCCGGTCGGCGAACATCGATTCCGGCGACGAGCCCCATGAAATCCAGCTCGACGCCCTCGACCCAGCCGAGCGCGACACCCGCATAGCCACCGAGCGAGACTTGGATGCCGGTGCCGCTCGGGGTGAGACCGACGATATTCTCCAGCGGACGCCAATCCTTGCCGAGAGCCGTCGGCGGCAATGCTGCGTTTAATTCCGGCACCGAGCGCAGCACATGGGTCACGAAGGTGTTGGAGTTGGGGCCGGGCCAAGCGTTGTAGGCGCCGTAGGTCGCGTAAGGATAGCTCGCCACCGCCTTGCGGATCTGGGGGATCAGACGCTCCGCCGCCTCGCCCTCGATCAGCAGGACCGGGTGAGGGGCGTTGCCGAACCAGCGCCCATCCGGCGCCCATCCGTTGGTGCGCACAGGGCTGCCCCATCCCACCTTGTCGTAGCGGGTATATTGCCGGGCGCCCGGCTCCTTCACCACGACCCAGGTGTGATGCGCGAAGATCCCGCGCCAGCGGCCCACTCGGGCGGCATAAACCGCCACGACCGCCTGGGGATTTTCCGAAGCCGGCCGCAGCAGCTCCGCGCTCGACCAATCGGCGGCGCGCCAGCTCGGCGCGATGTCGTCGCGCATGGCGAACCAGACGGCATGGGCCCCGAGGGGGAGAATGAACAGTCCGATGAGGACGAGGAGAGCGCGAAGCAGGAGGGCCATGACAACGAAATTACGGAGCTTGCGGCCAAGCATCAAGCGGACAGGCTGCCGCTGCCGTTCACCAATGGTTTACCATGCTGGGCCAAGGGTACGGGAGAAAGCGGGGCTCTGCCTTGCGCCCGCCATGATCGGGGTCAAAACAGCAGCATCTCGTTTTCCGACTCCATCCCAGCCCCAGGCTCATGCTTCTTTCCATCTCCCGCTTCGCCGCCATCTGCTGCACCGCTCTCACGCTCTCGGGCTGCCTTGGAGGCGACGACGCACTCAGCCCCTTGCTGTCCCCGCCGCCCGGCCTGTCGCGGGACCCGAAGCTGCTGGTGGCAACGACCCGGCTTCCTGTGGGCGATCCCGTGCGCAAGCCTTGGTTCAGCAGCGAGCGTTCGCCGGATATGGTCTTTGCCGAGGCACGCCTCACGCCGCCCACGGATTCGCTGATCGGGGGATCGGGGTGGAGCATCGCCAAGGTCGATTCCGTCACCCGCAACAACGCGGCGCAGGCCTTCGCCCAGGCCGCTCTGGGGCGTGACCTGCTCCTCTACATCCACGGCTATCGTGAGAGCTTCGAGACAGCGGCGACCTCGACCATTGATCTCTCGGAGGGCATCCGCTTCTCCGGCGCCACCGGCCTGTTCACTTGGCCCTCCGCCGCTTCCACCTTCAGCTATGTCGCCGACCGCGAGGCCGCTATGTGGTCCCGCGATGCGTTGGAGGACCTGCTTACCGCCATGGCGAAGACGCAGAGTGGCGGGCGCATTCATATCGTGGCGCATTCCATGGGCACCCAGCTGACCCTGGAAACCTTGCGGATGCTGCGCGACTCCGGTGGTCCGAGCGCAATGGAGCGCATCGGCGCGGTGGTGCTGGCTGCGCCCGACATCGACATCGACCTGTTCGCACGCGGCCTGGAGAAGCTGGGGCCCGACGCCCGGAAGATCACGGTCATCAGCTCCACCAACGACCGGGCTCTCGCCGTATCGAGCCGCCTCGCGGGCGGCATCATCCGTGCCGGTGCAGCGGATCGCGAGAGGCTGGAGTCGCTGGGCGTTCGCGTGGCCGATGCGTCCGAATTCGGCGGCGGCATCATCAACCACGACCTGTTCCTCTCCAACAAGGATGTGCAGCAGGTGGTGAAGCGCGCCATCGAGCGGGAAAGATAAGCGCTCCCGCGCCAGCTTGCCTGCGCGAGGCTCAGGATTAGTTCCTACCCAAAGCAAAACTTTGGAGGAAACGATGATCCCGACCCGCCGCGCCGTCCTTGCCGGCATGGCTGCCTGCGCAGCCTCGACATTTCCGTTTAGCACTGCCTTCGCGCAGTCTGATTATCCAACAAGGCCCGTCCGGGTCGTCGTGCCCTATGCGGCAGGCGGTGGAACGGATTTCTTCGCACGCCTGGTCTTTGCCGAGATCGGCAAGCAGCTGGGGCAGCAATTCGTCATCGAGAACAAGGCGGGCGCGGGCACCAATCTCGGCGCGGAAGCTGTCGCCAAGGCCGAACCCGATGGGTACACGCTTCTGCTGGGCGATACGGCGACCTATGCCACCAACCGGACGCTTTACAGCAAGCTGGCTTTCGATCCCTACAAGGATTTCAGCCCGATTACTCTAAGCGGCCGTTTCGCGCTCGTGCTGCTGGTCAACACGGATAAGCTGAAGGCCAAATCGGTTCCGGAACTCATTGCGTTTGCCAAGCAGAATCCCGACGCGATCAATTACGGTACTCCCGGCCTCGGAAGCCCGTTCCATCTGGCGACCGAGCTGCTCGCGCAGAACGCGGGCGTCAAGCTGACCCACGTGCCCTACAGAGGGGCTGCTCCTGCGGTGCAGGATCTGGTGGCCGGCAACGTCAACATGATGTTCATCGATTTCGCGACGGCGCGCTCGCAGCTCTCAGGGCCAGTTCAAGCCATTGCCGTCGCTTCTCCGGGAGAGTTCGCCGGACTGCCCGGCATTCCGCCCGTGGCCTCGCATATCCCGGGCTTCGAGGCCTGGGCCTGGCAGGGCATCGTAGCGCCCGCCGGCACGCCGCCTCAGATCATCGCGAAGCTCAACGAAGCCTATCGCCGCGCCRTGAGCCAGCCGGAGATCCGCGATAAGCTGATCGGTGCCGGCATCGACGTGCTTCAGAGCACCCCCGAGGAGATGGCGGCCTATATGCGCGCCGAGGGCGAGAAGTGGGACAAGGTGATCAAGACCGCCAACATCAAGCTCGAATAGGGCCCTGCCAACGTGATGCAGGTCACACAGCGTGCCCCAAAGCCCTGAAATACTTCCTCTTTGCCACCGGAAAGGGTTGATCCTCAGGCTTCAAAGGCAAAGAATCGGATCTGCTCGTTTCACGGTGAGGCTGATCCATGGTTGTGCTGGGTGAGCGTAATTCCTATTCGCAGCGGATCATGGGTCCGCTGCTGATCGCGGCCGTCGTGTTGGGGCTCCTTGGCCTGCCGCTCGCCATTTGGCTCGACCTGCGCATTCTTTCCGAGCGCATGCTGCGGATGCAGGCGAGCGAGATCAGCCGCATCGTCGACGATATGCGCGGCTTCTACGGCAGCGACGTGGTCGCCCGCGTGCTGGAGGCGGACGGGCCCGTCACGGTCACGCACAATTACCGCGACATAAAGGGCGCCATTCCCATTCCCGCGACCTTGTCCATCGAGCTCGGCCAACGCATCAGCGCCCATGACGGATCGGCCAAATACCGCTTCGTCTCCGACATGACGTTCAAGGGACGCCCGCCGCACCAGCTCGACGATTTCGAGCGTAATGCCATCGCGAACTTAAGGGCGCATCCCGAGCAGCGGATCGTGGATGTATCCGGTTCTCTTTTCGACCAGAGCGTGAGGACGGCGGCGCCCGTCATCATGGGGCCGGTCTGCGTGAGCTGTCACAACACGCATCCCGAGAGCCCGAAGACGGATTGGAAGGTGGGCGATGTGCGCGGCATCCAGGAGATTTCCGTGACGCAGCCGATCTTCGCGAACGCCTTCTCGTTCAAATACTCGCTGTCGTACCTCATCCTCGCCTCGCTCGCGGGCCTTGCCATCATCATCTTGCAGCGGCGTCAGGCGCGGCTCATCAACGGCATGAACCAGGAGCTGACGGACGCGAACGACTTCCTCGCCGGTATTTCGCTGAAGCTCGCGAAATACCTGTCGCCGCAAGTCTACAAGAGCATCTTCAGTGGGCAGAAGGATGTGTCCATCGCCACCGAACGCAAGAAGCTCACGATCTTCTTCTCCGACATCAAGGATTTCACCGCCATTTCCGAACGGCTCCAGCCGGAGGACCTGACGGAGCTGCTCAACGACTATTTCACCGAGATGTCCGCCGTCGCGCTCCAGCACGGGGCGACCATCGACAAGTTCTTCGGCGACGCCATCCTCATCTTCTTCGGCGACCCGGAGACGAAGGGCGTCGAGGAGGATGCACGAGCCTGCCTGCGCATGGCCGTGGATATGCAGCACCGCATGGAGCAGCTGAATGCCGTCTGGCGCAAGCGCGGCGTCGAAATGCCCATGCAAGTGCGGATGGGCATCAATACCGGCTTCTGCAACGTGGGCAATTTCGGCAGCAACGACCGCATGGCCTATACGATCATCGGCGCGGAGGCGAATCTTGCCGCTAGGCTGCAATCCATCGCGGAGCCGGGCGGCATCTGCCTGAGCTACGAGACCTATGCGCTTGTTCGCGACATGGTGCGCGCCCAGCCGATCGATCCCATCGTCATGAAGGGCATCCGGCGCGAGGTGGTGCCCTACATGGTCGAGGGCCTGCTGGGCGAACTCGCGCAGAGGCAGCAGGTTATCATCGAGCACGTGACGGGCATGGACCTGTTCCTCGATCTCGATGCCATCAAGGAAGGCGAGATCGAGCGGGCGAAGAAGCGGCTCGGTGAAGCTCTGGCGGCGCTCGATGCCGGCTGGCAGCACGCGCGGCGGGCGAGTTGAAAGCCACCGCTGTTTCATGCAGGCAATATGCCTGTGCGTCCTGAAAGGGACTGCCGATGGACGAAATGATGAATTGGCGGAGTGTCTATGATTTCTGGTTCCCGCCCGGTCTGGAGAATGCGAACCAGGAGACTCATTGGCGCATGCTGCAATGGTGGATGGGCGGCGGAGCGAACGCGGAACTCGCACGCTTCGCGCCTGTTCTCGCCGCCGCCAGATCAGGTCAGCTCGATCAGTGGAAGGCCACGCCGCGCGGGCGGCTTTCGCTGATCGTCGTTCTCGACCAATTTTCGCGCGGGCTCCATGCAGGCACGGCCGATGCCTACGCGTCCGATCCAGAGGCTCTGCAGATCGCCGGGGAGGGCGTGAAGAACGGGCATTACGAAGCTCTCGCGCATCTGTGGGAGAGGTTCTTCTTCCTGATGCCTTTCGCCCATGTCGAGGGGCCGGACCATCGCGAGCGCATGGAGCGCATCGTCAAGCTCTCGGAGGAAGCCGTCAGGGAAGCGCCCGCGCATTTGCGACCGATCTTCGAGTTCTCGTTGAGTCAGGCTCGCGGCCACCGCGATGTGATCGCGCGCTTTGGCCGTTTCCCGCATCGCAATGCCGTCTTGGGAAGAACCTCGACGCCCGAGGAAGTGGCTTATCTGGAGAAGGGCGATTACGTCTATAATCGCCGGTTTCCTGTGAAGTGAGTGCCTCTACTCCGCGGCCTGCTGCGGCTCGTAGCCGAGTCTGCGGTTCAGATCGCCGATGAGATCGACGGCGGCATCCGCGATCACGGTTCCGGGCGGGAAGATGGCCGACGCGCCAGCTTCATACAGCGCATCGAAATCCTGCGGCGGGATCACGCCGCCGACCACGATCATGATGTCCTCGCGGTCATACTTCGCGAGTTCGCTTTTAAGCTCCGGCACCAAGGTCAGGTGACCTGCGGCGAGCGACGACACGCCGATGATGTGCACGTCATTCTCGATGGCCTGACGCGCGGCTTCCGCCGGCGTTGCGAATAGGGGACCGATATCCACGTCGAAGCCGAGATCGGCGAAGGCCGAGGCGATCACCTTCTGGCCGCGATCGTGCCCGTCCTGCCCCATCTTGGCGACGAGGATGCGCGGACGGCGGCCGTCGTCCTGTTCGAACTGCTCCACCAGTTGCCGCACTTTCTCGACGGCAGGTGAAGACATGCCGACCTCCCGCTTGTACACGCCCGAGATCGCCTTGATCTCGGCGCGGTGACGGCCCCAGACCTTTTCGAGCGCGTCGGAAATTTCACCCACCGTTGCCTTCACGCGAGCGGCCTTCACAGCGAGATCGAGCAGGTTGCCCTCATTCGATGCCGCGCCTTGCGACAAGGCATTGAGCGCCGCATCCACATCGGCCTGCTTGCGCTCGGCTTTGAGGCGCTTGAGCTTGTCGATCTGGCTCGCGCGCACGGCGGCGTTGTCCACCTTCAGGATGTCGATGGAGGCTTCGTCGTTAAGCCTGAAGGCGTTCACGCCGATGATCTTCTGATGGCCTGAATCGATGCGCGCCTGCGTGCGGGCGGCGGCCTCCTCGATCTTCAGCTTCGGAATGCCCGCTTCGATGGCCTTCGCCATGCCGCCGAGGGCTTCCACCTCCTGGATATGGCTCCAGGCCTTGTCCGCGAGTTCCTTCGTCAGACGCTCGACGTAATAGGAGCCGCCCCACGGATCGATGATGCGCGTGGTGCCGCTTTCCTGCTGCAGGAAGAGCTGCGTGTTGCGGGCGATGCGGGCGGAGAAATCGGTGGGCAGGGCCAGCGCCTCGTCGAGGGCGTTGGTGTGCAGCGATTGCGTGTGCCCTTGCGTTGCCGCCATCGCCTCGATGCAGGTACGCGTCACGTTGTTGAACACGTCCTGCGCGGTCAATGACCAGCCGGATGTCTGCGAATGGGTGCGCAGCGGCAGCGACTTCTCGCTTTGCGGATTGAAGCCCTTCACGAGCTTCGCCCAGATGAGCCGCGCGGCGCGCATCTTGGCGACTTCCATGAAGAAGTTCATGCCAGTCGCCCAGAAGAACGACAGGCGCGGCGCGAACTGATCGACGGTGAGGCCAGCTTGAATGCCGGCGCGGATGTATTCTACGCCGTCGGCCAGCGTATAGGCGAGTTCCAGATCCTGCGTCGCTCCCGCTTCCTGCATGTGGTAGCCGGAGATCGAGATGGAGTTGAACTTCGGCATGTTCGCCGAGGTATAGGCGAAGATGTCCGAGATGATGCGCATCGACCCCTTCGGCGGGTAGATATAGGTGTTGCGCACCATGAATTCTTTGAGAATGTCGTTCTGGATCGTGCCCGAGAGCTTCGCCGCCGGCACGCCCTGTTCCTCAGCCGCCACGATGTAGAGCGCGAGGATCGGCAGCACCGCGCCGTTCATGGTCATCGACACGCTCATCTGGTCGAGCGGAATGCCGGCGAACAGCGTGCGCATGTCGTAGATGGAATCGATCGCGACACCTGCCATGCCCACATCACCCGACACGCGCGGATGGTCGGAATCGTAGCCGCGATGGGTGGCGAGATCGAAGGCGACGGAGAGGCCTTTCTGGCCGGCCGCAAGATTGCGGCGGTAGAAAGCGTTCGAATCCTCGGCCGTGGAGAAGCCCGCATATTGGCGCACGGTCCAGGGCTGGTTCACGTACATGGTGGGGTAGGGGCCGCGCAGGTAAGGGGCGACGCCCGGATAGGTATCGAGAAAGTCGAGACCCGCGCGATCCTCGGGGCCATAGGCCTGCCTGACCGGAATACCTTCCGGCGTCAGCCAGGGTTCGCCTTCGGTGAAGGCGGATGAAGCTTGGGGAGCGCCTGCCCAACCGAGGCTCGAAAAATCTGGAATGCGAGTCATGGCTTAGTAACGGATGCCCTCACCGAAAGGATACGGCTTTTGATCGAAGTCGCATCATTTTAGGGCATCCGAACCCGCGAGGCTATCGGCGCAAGGTAGGGGATCAGCCCCGCTTCTCGGCGTTCCAATAGCCGGAGCAGGTTCGCCCGCCCGAGGTCGTCCAGCTGCCGCGCCCCGTGGCCCCGGAGAGACGGCCCGACACATTCGCCCGGTCCTGCCCGCGCGAGATGCTGGCCGCCACCGAACCGTTCGAGCGAACCTGTCCGTTGATGTCGAAGTTCTCCGGCCCGCCATACCGAGCCTGGCCGTTCTGGACGATCACCGAATAGCGATAGGCCCGGTCGCAGCTGCCCTGCTCGGTGACGACCTCCACGCTCCACGTGCCGTCGAACTGTCGCGTCTGCGCATGAGCCGGGGGAATTGCGAGCGTTGCCAGGACAAGTGCCGTACCGAGCCAAGGGACATTCCGCATCGAACACTCCATGCCGCCAATCGGGAGGCACGGGTAACGTAGGTTGCGAGACGGGGTTCCTAGCCGCGTGTTCACCAACGCTCGATTGCTCTGGGGATGGGCAAAACGCTGGAGAATCGTCAGAGGCTCACGCCGAGGCCTTTTCGAGAGCCTCGCCCAGAACCTTGAGGGTGTCGCACCCGGCATAGATGAAGGTGTTGATCCCGGCGCGGATCCATTGGTCTTCATGGCCGCCCGACCGGCCAGCCAGGTAGACGGCGGGCGATCCGCTGTCCTTCAGGGTTTTTGCTGCATCGACGGCATGTGTTTCGTAAATTTCATCCGATGAGCAGATGCAGGAAAGCTGCGCCTTGCTGTCAAGGTAAGCTTGCTTAAGCTTATCCTGGTCGGAAAAGCCATCGTTGGTAATGGCTTCTATTCCTCCGATCTCGAAGAAATTCTTGGCGAATGTGGCGCGCGCCGTGAAGGCTGATACCGGGCCGAGATTGGCGAGGAAGACCTTGGGCCGTGAGCCGGTGCGGGCAAGGTAAGCATCCGACAGGTCCCGCAAACGCTCGAAGGCCTCCGCCACACGTGTGGAGGGCAGGGGGTCGACAGCCACTGGTGCAGGCCCCGAAGCCGTGCCTGCCAGTTGGGCCATGGTCGCGCCTCCCGATGCCATTTGGACGAGGGCGGCGAAGGAGGTTTCTGCAGCTTGGGGCGTGGTTTTCTGCGGAACTGGAACGGCAGATTCCTGTGCCGGCGGAGCCACCATCAGCACGCTCACATCGGCCTCATGGATATTCGGAAACTCGCTCGTGCCAGTGATCGGCTCCTTGCGCGTCGCCACCGCCTTCTCACGCGCGGCACGGACAGAGGCGATGCGGGCCTGCAGGGCATTGCTCCGCAGGCTCTCCAGAATGCCGCCCTCGCGCTCGATCTCCTGGAACAGGCTCCAAGCCTTCTCGCACAGAGCATCGGTGAGCGCCTCGAAACCGCCCGATCCGGCGGCGGGATCTGCCACGCGCCAGAGGTTCGATTCCTCGAGCAGGATCAACTGCGTGTTGCGCGCCAGCCGCCGCGCGAAGGCATCGGGCAGGCCGAGCGCCGCCGTAAAGGGAAGCACCGTGATCGCATCCGCCCCGCCGATGCCGGCGGAGAAGGTGGCGACCGTGGTGCGCAGCAGGTTCACCCACGGATCGCGGCGCGTCTTCATGCGCCAAGCGGTTTCCGCGTGAAGGCGGATCGGCTTGGGATCGAGCCCGCAGACCTGTTCCACCTTGGCCCAGAGACGGCGCAGCGCGCGGAGCTTGGCGACGGTGAGGAACTCGTCCGTATCGGCCACCAGCAGGAACGACAGGGCGTCGCGGGCCACTTCAAGGCTGTGGCCCTGCGCCTCCAGGGCGCGCAGATAGCTTAAGGCCGTCGCCAGAACGGCTGCCAGTTCCTGCGCCTCGCTGGCGCCGGCCTCATGATAGGCGCGCCCATCGGACAGGAAGGCGCGGCCCTTGAAGCCGCGTGCCGTGAGATCGCTCAAGGTATCGCCCATGCGCTGGGCCATCGCATCCCAAGAGGCAGACATCTTGCCCATGGAGGCCATGGCGCCGATGGGGTCGAGGCCGAGATCGAGCGACAGGTCGGAGAGCTTGTGACCGCGCCGTTCCGCCAGGGCCAGGATCAGGGCCGCCATCTGACGCCCATGTCCGCCTGCATCGAGGCGCAGATGGATGAGGTCGAGCATCACGCCGGAAAGGGTGCGGTCGAGATCGTCCAGGCTGTCGATGCGCACGCCAAAGCCACGGGATGCCGGCGCTTTGCGGGTCACGAGCGTGAGCGCATCCGCCCCGTTCTCGAGATCGAGGAGGGCAAGCTCGTTGGCCTTCGCCGGCTCAGGATGGTCGACCCGCTGAGAGATGCGCCAGCGGCCCGCTTCCTCCCGCGCGATCAGGCCAGCATTTTCCGCCTTGGGATAAAGCGGCTGGATCTCGATGCCGTCATGGGTGCGGCCCACGAGCTTGCGCTGGAAGTCCGCTCCCTTGAGCACGCCTTCGACGAGCTTGAGCCATTGCACGCGTGTCGCGGCAGGAAAATCGGCGGCAAGAGACAGATCGTCCATCTTCATCCTCTGGGGGAGGGCAATTCGCGCTGCGCGGAAGATAGCGGGCTGGAGGTGGCGTGGGAATGCGCAAAAGGGTGGGGGCAATAAAAGCCATCTCGGACGACGGCAGTCGATCCGAGATGGCGCTTGCGGAAAGATTTAGATGAACTGCGACAATCCCGGGATCGAGCCGACGATGGGGCCCATCACATCCTCGCCGGCCTTCTCGCGGCCATAGGCGAAGAGTTCCTTGCCGAGGGGCTGCATCTGGCCCATGGACACGCCGATGCCCATAAGTTGGCCGCCGAGCGCCATGACGCCGCCGCCCATGGAGCCCATCATGCCCATCAGGCCGCCGCCACCGCCGCCGGAGCTGCCCTCGGCAATGGCGTCCTGCGCGCCGGGGAGGGCGTCGATGAGCTGGTTCACCTCGTTGGCAGGGCCTTCCTTCTGAAGGTAGCCGAGAATGAGGCCGATGGCCTTGCGGGCCGTAGCCTGATCGAGGCCGGTCTTCTGCGTCACGCGGGCGAGGAGCTCGTCCATATGTTTCTCCTGGTGCTGGATAGGTGTAATGGTTCAGCTCTAAACTATTTAATCACCGAATCTCAATTGAAAAGTCTTGTAGTGGAAACTGGCGACAGGGCTTCTAAGATCCTTGGAATGAGATTCTGGAGAGAGACACGATGCTCGCGGACGGAAAGATCTTCATCGGCAAAGGCACCAAGCCGGAGTATCTGGACTTGAGGCTCGCCAACCGGCACGGCCTTGTCACAGGCGCGACGGGCACGGGCAAGACCGTGTCGCTGCAGGTGCTGGCGGAAGGATTTTCCAGCGCGGGCGTTCCGGTCTTTGCAGCCGACATTAAGGGCGACCTTTCCGGCATGGCGGCGCCCGGCAACGGCAAGGAACCTCTCGTCAAGCGCGCGGCCGAGATCGGCATCGAATACAAGCCGGACAAATTCCCCGTCGTGTTCTGGGACATCTTCGGCGAGCAGGGGCATCGCGTCAGGGCGACGATCTCCGAGATGGGGCCGCTGCTTCTTTCCCGCCTTCTCGATCTCAACGACACGCAGGAAGGCGTGCTCAACATCGTCTTCCGCATCGCCGACGAGCAGGGTCTGCTCCTGCTCGACCTGAAGGATCTGCGCGCGCTTCTGCAACTCGTATCCGACAGCGCGAGCCAGCTCACCACCACTTACGGCAATGTGTCGAAAGCCACCATCGGCACCATCCAGCGCCAGCTGCTCGTGCTCGAGAACCAGCAGGGCGACGAGTTTCTCGGTGAGCCCGCGCTCGACATCAAGGATCTGATGCGTACGGATCGCGATGGGCGCGGCGTGGTCAATATCCTCGCTGCCGACAAGCTCATGAGCAATCCGCGCCTCTACGCCACGTTCCTGTTGTGGCTCATGTCGGAGTTGTTCGAAGAGTTGCCGGAGGTGGGCGATCTCGATCAGCCCAAGCTCGTGTTCTTCTTCGACGAGGCGCATCTTCTGTTCAACGATGCACCGAAGGCGCTCATCGAGACGGTGGAGCGCGTCGTGCGTCTCATCCGCTCGAAAGGCGTCGGCGTCTATTTCATCACGCAGAACCCGGTCGATGTGCCGGAGAGCGTGCTGGCGCAGCTCGGCAACCGGGTGCAGCATGCGCTGCGCGCCTATACGCCCCGTGAGCAGAAGGCCGTGCGCGTGGCGGCGCAGACCTTCCGGCAGAACCCCGCCTTCGATACCGAAAAGGCGATCACCGAACTCGGCGTCGGCGAGGCCCTGGTCTCGACGCTGGAAGGCAAGGGCGCGCCCTCCATGGTGGAGCGCACTCTCATCGCGCCGCCCATGGCGCAGGTCGGCCCCATCGAATTGTCGGAGCGCCAGCGGATCCTGGCATCGAGCCCTATGAAGGGGAAATACGACCAGCCCATCGATCCGGAATCCGCCTATGAGGCACTCGCCAAACGCGCCGAGCAGGCGGCGGCCGATGCGAAAGCAGCCGAGGGCGGCGGAGGCATCCTCGACATGCTCGGCGGCCTCTTCGGCGCCAATGGGACGAAGCGAAAGGGCAGCCTGACGACGGGGCAGCGTGTGACCCGCGAGGTGACGCGCACCATCGTCAACCAGACGGTCGGCAACCTCGCCGCCGAGATCGGCAAATCCATCGGCGGACGGCAAGGC